>JBOFCO010000154.1:0-18139 GCA_051646105.1 Paracoccaceae bacterium | reverse complement strand
CGGGCGCTGGCCGTGCACTTGGTGCACGTCCGGCACAGCACAACCCGGTCACGACGCCCGAGGCGATGGCCTCGGTCTGTGGCAAGGCCATCATTTCAGTGCCTCCAGCTTAGTTAGATCAGCGCCAATCATGTCGCGTTCGATACTTTCCTTGCCGATGCTGACCTTCACACCCGCATCAATCAGTCGGTTCTTTATCTCGTCGGCCACCACCCAGTTGCCTTCCGTGCGCGCCTGTTTGAGGAGTTGGATTTGCTCGTCAACAACTCTCTGAGCAGACATCACTCTTTCAACGGCACGATAGGTCGCCGACTTTATGCCAATGTTAAGACCCAGTAAGTCGAGAGCCGCAAACATCTCGCGCTTCGAGTCATCGTCATTCTTCTTGGCCAAATCATGCAGCCGCGTAATCACGAGCGATGTGTTGAGGTCGTCTTTTAGTGCCGAAAGAACGCTATCTTCGGCCGCTGATGGCTGTTTTCCACTATCAACTCCATCAAGATGTGCAGCCCACTTCCTCAGCGTCGCCTCTGCCTCCTGCCGTTTCTTCTCCGTCCAGTCCATCGGCTTCGAATAATGCGTGGACAGCAACACAAACCGGATCACCTCCCCCGGCACGCCCTGATCGAGCAAATCCCGCACGGTGAAGAAGTTGCCCAAACTCTTCGACATCTTCTTCCCCTCGACCAGCAGCATTTCGTTGTGCAGCCAGTAGCGGGCGAAATCCCCCTGCGGATGGGCGCATTTCGATTGGGCGATCTCGTTTTCATGATGCGGGAACAAAAGGTCGTTGCCGCCGGCGTGGATGTCGAAACTCTCCCCCAGCAACTCATGACTCATCGCCGAGCACTCGATATGCCAGCCGGGCCGCCCCCGGCCCCAGGGGCTGTCCCATCCCGGCTCCTCGTCGGATGACGGCTTCCACAGCACGAAATCCATCGGGTCTTCCTTGAACGGCGCGACCTCCACCCTCGCCCCCGCGATCATGTCATCGACCGACCGGCCCGACAGCTTGCCGTACTCGGCATAGGACCGGACCCGGAACAGCACATGGCCGTCCTTTGCATAGGCGTGGCCGGAAGCGATCAGCCCGGCGATCATCGCCACCATCTGGCCGATGAATTCCGTCGCGCGCGGCTCCATAGTCGGCCGCAGCGCCCCCAGCGCATCCATGTCGTCGTGATACCAGCCAATCGTTTCCTCGGTCCGCTGGCGGATCAGCTCCTCCAGCGTGCCGGGTGCCCCTGCCTGCTGGCGGCGCAGGGCTTCGGCGTTGATCTTGTCATCCACGTCGGTGAAGTTGCGCACATAGGTGACGTGATCTTCGCCATAGACATGGCGCAGCAGCCGGAACAGCACGTCGAACACCACGACAGGCCGGGCATTCCCCAGATGGGCGCGGTCATAGACGGTCGGGCCGCAAACATACATGCGCACGTTTTTTGGATCGAGGGGGGTGAAATCCTCCTTCTTCCGGGTCTTGGTGTTGTGCAGCCTGATCGTGGTCATAAGATAAGTCCTCGCGCGCGCGGTCCCGCGACGGGCTTACCTGTTTCAACGAGGGTTGGAAAGGAACGGCCCGCCTGACGAAGTCAGCGGGTAATGCAGCAGATGCAGATGATGCCGTTCAGTTTCATGGCAGCGTTCCTAGCGCATTTCCCGCGATGCGCAAAGGCTTTCGTGCGGGCGGGCCTTGTGGCATCCTTGCCCCATGACCCGCGCGCTGACCAATCCAATCTGCGCCACCTTTCCGGGGGCGGAAGTGTCCGACCCATGGGGTGGCGGGCACGATGCGTGGAAGGTCGGCGGCAAGATGTTTGCCTGCGTCGGCGCCATGCGCGAAGGCGTCAGTGTCAAGACATCCGGCATCGAAACGGCGGAAATGCTGATTTCGGCGGGCATCGCGGAACGCGCGCCGTATTTCCACCGCTCATGGGTGTATCTGCCGGAAACCACCGCGCCGGACGAATTGCGCCACCGGCTGGCGGAAAGCTACCGCCTGATCCGCGAAGGCCTGCCCAAGAAGGTTCAGGCGGCGTTGGAAACCCCGCCCTGAGCCGCCGCTGCCAGCGCCATTCCCGATGCCAGCATCGATCCGACCGTCAGGCCGCGGATGACCTGGGCGCTGGGTGTGGTGTCGACTGGACTGCACGTGCCCAGCCAGCCGCCGATGCTGCGGGCGATATAGCTTTGCACCGCCGCCTGTTCGGCGGTCGCCACGCCCTGCGCAACCATGGGAAGCCGCGCTTCCAGAAGCGCCGGTTCCAGCAGTACCTCACGGCTCAGCGCGTCCGTGGCGCGAAGCCCCAGTTTCACCTGGTGCAGCGCCCCGCGCCTGACGGCGCGTTCACCCGATTTCACACGCAGAAGCTGCACCGTCACCTCGACGATGATGCCACGCGTGCCGCGAAGGCTGGCGGCGCCCGAACGGACGGAGATTTCCAGCGCGCGGGCAACCTGTGTGCCCAGGTCGCCCTCGGCCCCCGCGCTCCAGACCACATCGCCGACCTGAATCCCGGGCGCTGTACGTATGCCGACGCCTGCCAGAAACCAGGCCCGCGTCACTTCGGGATCGGCGGCAGGCAGCGCGGGAGTATGAATGCCGCGCAGGCGCTGCGCACATTTCATCGGGCAAATCGTGTCGGTCAGCCGCAGCAGCGGCGCAGGAAGGCGGGCAAATCGGAACCGGAAGGCCATAATGCGCAGAAACACTCGATATCAGGTGGCAGCAGGATCGCCGCCTTGCCGTATGGTCAATGAAATGGCGGATGCCCACGGCGGCTTGAAGGCGCGCTTTTGACGGATCGTGGCGAAAGCCGCGCCTTGTCGCTGCAACTGCGAGAGCGGCTGAAAAAGCGGTCGATTGTTTCAGCCACGGTGGTATCGGAATGCAACGTCCGCTCATTGCCGAACGGAAACCGCAAGCGACACAGAGTGATTCGCGGCTTAGCCCCCGGCTCTTTCCGCCAGTTCCAGCCACTCCATCTCTGCCGCGTCCAGCGCTGTCTGACGTTCCGTCATGGCCTCGGTGGCCTTGCGGAACTTCACCGGTTCTCGGCTGTAAAGATCGGCGTCTTCCAGAAGTGCGCCAAGCTTGCCGATTTCGGCTTCCAGTTTTTCGATGATGCCGGGCAGTGCGTCGAGCCGATGTCTTTCAGTAAAACTCAGGCCGGTTGGCCGCACTGCGAGGCGGGGCGCAGGCTGCGACGCAGTTTCTTCGCGCACAGAGCGGGCCGCAACGGGGGCGTCAGTCAGGATTTCGCCGCGCTGGGCCTGATAGTCGCTCCACCCGCCGGCATAGACGGTGGCCCTGCCCTGCCCTTCCAGCGCCACCGTGGTCGTCGCCACGCGGTCGATGAAATCGCGGTCATGACTGACCAGCAGCACAGTGCCATCGTATTCGCCAAGGATATCCTGCAACAGGTCCAGCGTTTCCACATCCAGATCGTTGGTCGGTTCGTCCAGGATCAGCAGGTTCGACGGTTTCGCCATCAGCCGCGCCAGCAGCAGCCGCGCCCGTTCCCCGCCCGAAAGCGATCCGACCGGCGCACGGGCCTGCGCCTCGTCAAACAGGAAATCCTTCAGATAGGCGACCACATGCCGGGGCTGGCCCCGCACCATCACCTGATCCGACCGGCCGGAAACCCGCATGTCGGGATCGTTCACCAGCCCATCCCAAAGTGAAACCGTCAGATCGAGGGTAGAGCGCGCCTGATCAAAGACCGCGATTTCCAGATTGGTGCCCAGCCGCACAGAGCCGGTGTCGGGCTCCATTTCTCCCGTGAGTAGTTTCAGCAAGGTGGTCTTGCCCGCGCCGTTCGGGCCAACAAAGGCCACCCGGTCGCCGCGCATGATCCGCAGGTCAAAATTGCGGATGATGTCCTTCCCGCCGAAGGACTTGGTCAGCCCTTTCGCCTCGGCCACCAGCTTGCCGGATGTTGTGCCGCTGTCCAGCGCCAGTTCCGCCGTGCCCTGCCGCCGGATCATCGCGCCGCGCTCTGCCCGCAGGTCGGCCAGCGCCCGGACCCGGCCCATGTTGCGCTTGCGTCGGGCGCTGATCCCCTCGACAGCCCATTTCGCCTCGGCCTTGATCTTGCGGTCCAGCTTGTGGCGGGCCTCGTCCTCTTCGGCCCAGACGGTTTCGCGCCAGTCCTCGAAGGCATCAAAGCCCTTGTCCTGCCGCCGCACCTCGCCCCGGTCGATCCACAGTGTCGCCCGAGACAGCGCCCGCAGGAACGCCCGGTCGTGGGAAATCAGCACAAAGGCGGCACGGGTTTCGGCAAGGGTGCGCTCCAGCCAACCGATCGCCTCGATGTCCAGATGGTTGGTCGGTTCGTCCAGCAGCATCAGTTCCGGCGCCTGTGCCAGCAACCGCGCCAGCGCCGCCCGTCGCCGTTCCCCGCCCGATGCGGTCGCCACCGGGGTTTCAGGGCGGAATTTCAGCCCCTCGGCCGCCGCCGCGACGCGCCAGCCCTCGGCCGGATCAAGGCCGCTTTCGGCAAAATCACCCAGCGTGGCAAAATCCGAAAGGTCGGGTTCCTGTTCCATGTAGCCAACGGTCACGCCGGGCGGCAGCACCCGTTCGCCGCTATCGGCCTCTACCAGCCCGGCCATCACCTTCATCAGCGTCGACTTGCCCGAGCCATTGCGCCCGACCAGCGCGATGCGGTCGCCAGGTTGCACGGTCAGCGAAAGCCCGTCGAAAACGGGATTGCCGCCAAAGGTCAGCGAGATATCTGAAAGTTGCAAAAGAGGAGCGCGTGCCATGCGCCGTCAGCTATGCGGGCGCGCCCGGAAGGTCAACGGGGGGCGGTGTGCGGGCAAGGCCGACGACACCTGCAAGAAGCCGCGCGCGTGCCGCCGGAATCGCCGCGATTTCCAGCCCGGTAAAGACATGCAGCGTGTTCAGGTCACGGTCGACAACGGCATGATCGGAAACCCAGCCCCCCATCGCCAGATAGCTGCGCAGCAGCGGCGGCATCGCCAGCAGGGCCCGACGCGGATCGGGCTGGCGTCGGCGCAGGTTGCGGGCAAAGCGGAACACGTCGGGGGCCTTGACCTGCGGCAGCCAGCGCTTTGGCGCCAGATGCCTGTCCTTCAGCATGGCAAAAGTGTCCAGATACTGCTCCGTTTCAATCCCCATGAAGGACGAACAGCCAAACAGCATCGCCGCCTTTTCACGGGCCACAATGATCGACAGCGCCCCCCATGCCAGGCGCAGGATGTCGGGATCGGCATGGGCCGGGTGCAGACAGAATCGCCCCAGTTCCAGCAGCACGCCGGGATACCGCCGCAGTCCGGCCAGATCGTAGTATTGCGCGGCGTAGCTGGCCGGCAAGAAACGGCCATCCTGAAACGTCATGACGCGGAAGCAGCCGACGGCGATTTTTTCGGCCTGCGTTTCGACAATCACATGCTGACAGAGCCCGTCGAAAGAATCGGCGTCAATCTCGTCAGAAGCTGTCATCAAGCCACGATTCGCCACAAAAGCCAGCCAGCGCAACCGTTGCGCCCGGTAAAGATCACCGGGCGATTGCACCTGAACGGCGCGATACCGGCCCCTTTCGCAAAGAATCATGCCCGCACCCGTCCCCGCAGATCGCAGTTACTGTGACGGCGGAACGTCACAACCGGACGACCGATCAGAACCGGCGCTTACTGCACCACCTGATCGGCGCTCAGCTTGCCCAGATTGCCCAGCAATTGCCGCAGGAACCCGATGCCCTTGATGTTGCTTTCGGTGACACGCCGCGACAGCGGCACGATATTTCCGTCTTTCAGGGTGAAGCGTTCGATGTTTTCGACCTTGCCCGCCTCGTCGAAACTGATTGCCAGCACCTGCCGGTCAAGTTCCTCGGCGGCGGCGGCCCCGACGGTTTTCCAGCGGCTTTGCACGTAATACCAGGCCGACTCGGTCAGCAGACCGGAAGAGGACGGGCGCCCGACCACGGCTTCGACTGTCTTGCGGGTATCAACGCCGACCTCGATCAGCGCCAGATCCTGTTCGGCAGGCACGAAGCCGTGGATGTTATAGATCGGGGTGCAGGCAAACAGCGCCAAAGCGATGGCCAGGGCGGGCACAAGCCGGGCCACCCTAAGCCCGCGTTTCGCCGTGACGCGCATTCCAGCCCTCTTGCCTTGATTACCCAAGCCTCGTATCGGCTTACAGCAAGGACAGGGTGCTGTTCAAGGAATGAACTTGATCGCGCCCTGCCTGGTGCGGTGACGAACAGCCCCGCAACGACCTTCCCGGCAAGCAAGGCCCGCCATGACCGATCATCTTTATTCCCGGCTTCTGCGCCCCGCCGACCTGTCTGCCCGCAAACCGACGAGGTTTTCGCTGGCCCCCACCGGGCCTGCGCTGGAGGCGCTGGCAAGGGACACGGGCGCCCTGTCACTGCGAAAGGTCAGTTTTACCGGATCGCTTTCACCACAGGGTCGGAGCGACTGGCGGCTGGAGGCAGAGCTTGAGGCAACGGCGGTGCAGGCCTGTGTCGTGACAGGTGCGCCCGTCACCACCCGCGTCGGGCAGTCCGTGCAGCGGCTTTATCTGGCCGAATGGCAGGCCCCGACCGAATCCGAAACCGAAATGCCCGAGGACGACAGCATAGAACCCCTGCCCGCCGTCATTGACCTTGGCACGGTACTGGCGGAATCGCTGGCGCTGGCCATGCCTGACTACCCCCGCGCCGAAGGTGCTGAACTGGGCAGTGCCAGTTTCGCCCCGCCGGGCGCGGAACCGCTGACGGAGGAAACTCTTCGGCCCTTTGCCTCGCTGGCAGAGCTGAAGGCGCGCATGGAAGATCGGAACGACGAAAGCGACCCCGACGGGAAAGGCTGAATTGGGCCGGGAAGGCCGTGCCGGAACGTCCCGCGCCGAACCGCTACAAAAGGGCTTGCGCCGGATAAAAATCGCAGTATGTTCCCGGCCTCGCTTATACGTTGGGTAGATACGCCGTCCCTTATCGGCTTGCCGTGCCTGACCTGAACAGAATCAAGGGCCTGTGCCCCAATAATCCGAGGTTGAGACATGGCTGTCCCTCAGAACCGCAAGACCAGCTCCAAGCGCGACATGCGTCGTTCGCATGATGCCCTCGTGGCTGCAAATCCGGCGGAATGCCCGAACTGCGGCGAACTCAAGCGCCCGCATCATGTGTGCGGTGCCTGTGGTCACTATTCCGATCGCGAAGTGATCGCCCAGACTGCCGAAGTCGATCTGGACGAAGACGCGGCCTGAGGCTTTCGCCAAAGGTCCGTCCCGGTCAGGATCAGATGCTGGCGCAAGCCACAACCGAAGATCGGCCCCCCGTTCCCACGGGGGAAGCATCTGGACAGATTGTCATTTCCGTCGACGCCATGGGCGGCGACAACGGCCCCGCAGCGGTGGTTGCGGGGCTTGCTGATTCTGCCGCGAGCAATCCGCAAGTCAGCTTCATCCTGCATGGACCGGAACCGGAACTGTCGCGCCTTGTCGCGCGACACGAAGGGTTGGCCGCGCGTTGCAGCCTGCGCCATGCCGAGGGTGTGGTCACCATGACCGACAAGCCCAGCCATGTCATGCGCCATGGCGAGGGGACATCGATGTGGTCGACCATCGAATCCGTGCGTGCGGGTGAGGCGACCGTGGCCGTGTCCTGCGGCAACACAGGCGCGCTGATGGCGGTGTCGATGATCCGTCTGCGCAAGCTGCCTGGCGTGAACCGGCCCGCCATCGCCTGCTTGTGGCCGTCGCGCAATCCGGCGGGGTTCAACGTCATGCTGGATGTGGGTGCCGATATAAAGGCCGATCCCGACGACCTGCTGCAATATGCGCTGATGGGGGCAAGCTATGCCCGCAACGGACTTGGCCTTGAACGTCCCCGCGTTGGCCTGCTGAATGTCGGAACCGAAGAACACAAGGGCCGGGCAGAGCTGAAGCAGGCCAACGACCTGATCGCCGCCGCGACCGATGCCGGAACGTTCGAGTATGTGGGCTTTGTCGAAGGCGGTGACCTGCCGTCGTCACGTGTCGATGTGATCGTGACGGACGGCTTTACCGGAAATATCGCGCTGAAAACGGCGGAAGGAACGGCAAAGCTGATTTCCGATTTTCAGCGTCAGGCCTTTGGCGCGACGCTGCTGTCCAAGCTGGCCGCCCTCCTGGCCATCGGATCGCTCAAGCGCCTGCGTCACCGGATCGATCCCCGGCGCGTCAATGGCGGTGTCTTTCTGGGCCTGAACGGAACAGTGGTGAAATCGCACGGTTCGGCAGACGCCACGGGCGTTTCCGCCGCGATCAAGCTTGCCTTCGAACTGGCGCGTTCCGGTTTCCGCGACCGGCTTGCTGCCCGGGTTGCATCCGCCGCAGCCGCGCGTCAGGATGCCCCGGCAACGGGGCTGGGGAGCGACGAAAAACAATGACAAATCCATCCGACCCGACCCGGGTTGCCGCTGCGGCCGCCCCAGCGCTGCGTGCTGTCGTTCGCGGCGTTGGTCATTTTCTTCCCACCCGCGTCGTGCCGAATTCGGAATTTGAAAAGACGCTCGATACCAATGATGAATGGATTCGGGCCCGCACCGGGATCGAGCGCCGACATTTCGCCGCCGAGGATGAACGGACGTCCGATCTTGCCGTCCATGCGGCAACCGCCGCGCTGGCCGATGCCGGAATGACGGCCGGCGACATCGACACTGTCATCGTTGCCACCTCGACCCCCGACCTGACCTTTCCATCGGTCGCGACCATGGTGCAGGCACGCCTTGGCATGGATCGCGGGTTTGCTTTTGACGTGCAGGCGGTCTGCGCCGGATTCGTTTACGCTCTGGCCAACGCCAATGCGCTGATCCTGTCGGGGCAAGCCCGCACGGTGCTGGTCATCGGCGCGGAAACCTTCAGCCGCATCATGGACTGGACGGACCGCACAACCTGCGTGCTGTTCGGGGATGGGGCTGGCGCGCTGGTATTGCAGGCGGCGCCTGCAACAGGCACCGCCCAAGATCGCGGCATTCTTGCCACCGACCTGCATTCGGATGGCAAGTATCGTGACCTGCTTTACGTGGACGGTGGCGTGTCATCGACCGGCGGCGCGGGACATCTGCGGATGCAGGGCAATGCCGTCTTTCGCCATGCCGTTGAAAAGCTTGCCGAAACGGCGCATGCAGCGCTGGCAAAGACCGGGCTTGGCAGCGACGACGTTGACTGGATCGTGCCGCACCAGGCAAATCTGCGCATCATTTCCGCCACTGCGCAGCGCATGAATGTGCCAATGGACCGCGTCGTTGTCACCGTGCAGGACCATGGCAACACCTCTGCCGCATCGATCCCGCTGGCGTTGTCGGTCGGCAAGCAGCGCGGACAAATCAAGCAGGGCGATCTGATCGTGACCGAGGCAATCGGCGGCGGTCTGGCCTGGGGTTCCGTCGTCCTGCGCTGGTAGCTGCCTGAAAGTCCTGCCTCAAGCCGTTGATATTGACTTGGGATTTGTGCTCGGCCACACTCCACCCAACCGGGGAGGGACGAATGAGCGAACACACCTTGACGCGCATGGATTTGAGCGAGGCAGTTTTCCGGACAGTTGGCCTGTCCCGCAATGAATCCGCACAGCTTGTCGAAAGCGTCCTGCAACATATTTCCGACGCGCTCGCCTCGGGCGAGACGGTGAAGATTTCGTCTTTTGGCACCTTCTCCGTCCGCGACAAGGCCGAACGTGTCGGTCGCAATCCCAAGACGGGGGATGAGGTTCCGATCCATCCGCGCCGTGTGCTGACCTTCCGTCCGTCTCATCTGATGAAAGACCGTGTTGCCAACGGCAACCGGGATTAAGTCTGCATGTCGAAGGCACCAGAGGCGTTCCGCACGATCAGCGAGGTCGCAGAATTTCTGGACACGCCCGCGCATGTGCTTCGCTTCTGGGAAAGCCGTTTCACACAAATCAAGCCGGTGAAGCGCGCGGGGGGGCGGCGGTACTACCGCCCCGCCGATGTGGCGCTTCTGGGCGGCATCAAGAAGCTTCTGCATGACGATGGCATCACCATCCGCGGTGTGCAGAAGCTTCTCCGTGAACAGGGCGTGCATCATGTTGCCGGGCTGGCCCCGTCGGGTCCCGGACTGATCGAGGCCGACAGTGAGAAGGTGATCGAAGCGCGGGCGATTCCGGTTCTGGCCGACACGGACAATGCGCCGGACATGGCAGATGACCATGACGACCCACTGTCCACCAAAGAACTGGCAGCAACCCAAACGCACGAGATCGATTCCCCGGCGGTTGTTGCGACTGATCCGGCCCTGCACGAACCGGTGGCAGTGACCGGTTTCGCGCTGGAAAGCTTTGTCGCGAAACACGGCGGGCGCGGACTGCCGCTGCCGGAATATGATACAACGGGCCGGGTGGCGGATCACGAAGATGCTTTGGACCAGGATACCGGTGCGCAGCCCGAAGACGGCCCCCTGCCCGAGGTGATTGCCGGAGCAGAGGAAGCCCCTGACGATGACGCGGGGCGCGATTTGCCTACGGCTGCGCCGGATATAGGCGCGCGTGCCGAAGCGGCCGCAGAACCTGTTTTCGAACCGCAGGCACAACCTGACGAAAGTGCTGCGGTTTCCGCGATCATCGTCCCGACTCCCGACATGCGGCCCCCGGACATGCGCACGCCCGAAGACGCTGTTGCGATGGTCGATCCGACAAGCCTGTATCGCACGGCCAGCGCCCTGCGCCGGGCCGATCCGGTGGTTTTCGAAAATAATGACGGGCATGTCGCAGCGCTTTACGACCGGATGCGTGCCCTGCGGCTGCGGCTGGCACAGGACATGGGTGTAGGGCGGCGCTGATACCCTGGTCCATGGCTGTTTTCGTCCTGCAAAGGCCCGCATTCACGCTTGCCCCCGCCCGCAAATCCCGACTATATGGCCCGCGTCGGGCCGTGGCGCAGTCTGGTTAGCGCGTCCGTCTGGGGGGCGGAAGGTCGTGAGTTCGAATCTCACCGGCCCGACCATTTTGGAACCGCCCGTCCCCGGCAAGGGGGCGGGCGTTCCCGTATCCGGGGGATCGCGGCGATGAATGCAGACTGGATCGGCGGCTCCGCCGGGGTGCTTCCCGACAGCGTGATCCAGACCATGCTCGACAAGGGCATGATCCGCTGTGATACGGCCCCCCTGCCCGGTCAAATCCAGCCCGCCAGCCTTGATCTTCGTCTTGGTCATGTGGCCTATCGCATCCGCGCCAGTTTCCTGACAGGACAGGGGCGCAGCGTGGCCGACCGGCTGAAAGAATTCGAGATGCACCGCATCTCGCTGGACGGCGGGGCAGTGCTGGAAAAGGGCGCAGTCTATGTCGTGCCGCTGATGGAAGGGCTGGCCCTGCCCGCCGATATCACGGCGGTGGCCAATGCCAAAAGCTCAACCGGCAGGCTTGATCTGCTGACCCGCGCGATCACTGATGGCGGGGTGGAATTCGACCGCATTCCAGCCGGCTATACCGGCCCGCTTTATGCCGAGATTTGCCCGAAGTCGTTTTCGGTTCTTGTCCGCCCCGGAATGCGGCTGAACCAGATCCGCTTCCGGTGCGGGCAGGCGGTGCTGGACGATGCCGCGCTTGCTGCGCTGCATGCGGCGGAACCGCTGGTCAGTGGCGATGCCCTGATTTCCGAAGGTCTGGGCTTTTCGGTCGACCTGCGCCCTGCATCCGGCGATCTGGTCGGGTACCGGGCAAAACCCCATGCCGGGCTGATCGATCTTGACCGCATCGGCCACTATCCGGCGGCGGAGTTCTGGGAAGAAATCCGCACCACCAATGGCCGTATCATCCTTGATCCCGGCGCCTTCTATATTCTGGTAAGCCGCGAGGCGGTGACAATCCCCCCCGACTACGCCGCCGAGATGGCCCCCTATCTGGCGATGGTGGGCGAATTCCGGGTACATTACGCCGGTTTCTTCGATCCCGGTTTTGGCCATGCCGCGGCAGGCGGCATGGGCAGTCGCGGCGTGCTGGAAGTGCGCTGCCACGAAGCCCCCTTTGCCCTCGAACACGGGCAGGTCGTCGGGCGTCTGGTCTATGAACGCATGGCCGCCCGACCCGAAATGCTGTATGGTTCCGGCATTGCGTCGAACTATCAGGGCCAGGGTTTGAAACTCGCCAAGCAGTTCAGGACGACATAACCCAATGGACCGCGCGGCAAAGGCAGCACAACATGCCTTTGCCTTGCTGATGGCGCTGTGCCTTTGCAAAGCCCCCGCCGCTGCCAATTCGATCACCTTCACCTTCTGGCCAGATGCCGACCCTGACCATGCGGTTTTCTGTGCGGTCCGACTGGCCGAAGGCCGCCTGCGTGCCAGCGAGTTGCGCGGTCTTGGCATAACGGATCGCAAGGCAATGGAGTGGTTTGCATCGCGGGCTGAGACGGAAACGCTGATGGCAGCCCTGCAAGCCCTGTCGAATGGCACCCTGCAAAGCATCGATCCGACCGGATCGCGCTTTCCCGCCCCGCCCTATGCCAGCGCAACCTGGATGGCCCGCTCGGATACGGGACTGATTTCCGGGCTGTACATGCAACCGGGGCTGAACCTGCCCGCCGAACTGGCCGCGGTTATTGCAGGACTGCTTCCCGGGGGACTGTGCGCCGGGGTGGCGCAGGGGCAGTCACGGTAACGGGCCGCAGCCGGTCATAGCACCAGTGGAAGACCAGCGCATAACAGGCGTAAAGCACGGTCAGCCACATCTCCAGCCACAGCGCCTCCCACATCGGCAGCCCGGTCATCACCATGGTCGCGGGAAGCGTCACCCCACAGGCCGTCACCTCCAGCAAGATGGCATGAACCCCGCGCCAAAGCGGGCGGCGGTCACTTGCGACACGCCCCGTCAGCCGGAACTCCGCCCAGTCGAACACCGTGTTATAGACGGCGGCCCATACCATGACCAAGCTGGCAAGAACCACAAGAAGCGCCCCGCCACCCTCTGCGGTCACGCCCGAAATCACCATGCAAACCGGTGTGAAAAGCGCAATTCCGATGACTTCATAAAGAACGGTCTGCAAAAGCCGTTCGCGTACTGACCGCAGGGCCATGGCAATCATCTCGTCATATAAAATCTGCTGCGGTCCGAACACCGCCAATGTGACAACGCTAGCGGTGAAACCCGCACCCGGAAATGCGAACGTGACGCGCGGAATCGCTTTGACGAAGTTTCGACGCGAATTTTGCGGTGCGTCGGCCTATTTGCGGAACATGCGCAGGATGCGTCTGGTCTGCCGCATCCGCTTGACCGCCTGCCGTCCGGCCTTGGCCTGCGCGCGTTCCTCGGGTGTCATCTTTGCACGCTCTTCCGGGCCGCCAAAAGCGACATCAACACCATGGTCTACACCCCGGCGCACCAGCCTGTAGACCGTCTGTTGCAGGATCGATCTTGCCAGCCCGGCCCAATCCATGGCGTCAATCCTCGAACATCTCTGTCTGACCGGCGATATCCTCGCCCTCGTCGTCCTGCGGGGCGGCCATGCCCGGCAGAGGGCGGTTGTCCAGCAACCCCGCCGCGCGCAGTTCCTTAAGCCCAGGCAGGTCACGGGCCGATTCCAGCCCGAAATGGTCAAGGAAGCCCTCGGTGACAACAAAGGTCACCGGCCTGCCCGGCGTCATCCGCCGCCGCCCGAAGCGGATCCATTCCAGTTCAAGCAACTGGTCGACCGTACCCCGGCTGACCGCGACACCGCGGATTTCCTCGATCTCGGCCCGTGTCACCGGCTGGTGATAGGCAACGATAGCCAGTGTTTCGATTGCCGCGCGTGACAGCTTGCGCTGTTCCACGGTTTCTTTCTGCATCAGAAAGCCAAGATCGGGCGCCGTGCGCATGGCATAGCCATCGCCCACCTTCACCAGCTGCACCCCTCGCCCCTCGTACCGGCGACGCAAATGAACCAGCGCCTCGGCAGGATCGCAGCCATGCGGCATCCGCGCTTCCAGGTCCGCCACCGTCACCGGCGTTGTCGAGGCAAACAGGATCGCCTCGACCATGCGTTCCTGTTCGGCCACCGGCGGGGCTTCGAACAGGGTCTTTTCCGTGATCTCTGTCATGTCGGGCCGTCTCCCTTGCGGCGCAACTGGATCGGCGCGAAGGTTTCCCGCTGGCGTAATTCGATCTGGCCCGCCTTGGCAAGTTCCAGCGTAGCGGCAAATGTTGCGGCGGTGGCCGACCGGCGGCGTTGCGGATCGCCGCCCCAGCCATCGGGCAGATAACTGACAAGGTCGGTCCAGTCGCCCGCAAAGCCGATCAGGGCGCGCATCCTTTCCAGCGCCTGTTCCATGGTGAACACATTCACCCGGTCAAAGGCATAGGGACGAAACTCGTCGCGGGTGCGGATGCGCGCATAGGCCTGCATCAGGTCCAGCAACGTCGCAGAGTAACGCACCGTACGACGTCGCTGCACATCCTCGGGCAGGCCGCGCACAAAGAAATCGCGGCCAAGCTGGTCGCGCGCCATCAGCCGCGCCGCCGCATCGCGCATCGCCTGCAGCCGTTCAAGCTGGAACGCCAGATGTGCCGCCAGATCATCCGCCGACGGCCCTTCGGCCTGCGGATCGGGGGGCAGCAGCAAACGGCTTTTCAGAAAGGCCAGCCACGCCGCCATCACCAGATAATCGGCAGCCAGTTCGATCCGCAGCACCTTGGCTTTTTCCACAAAGACCAGATACTGCTCGGCCAGTTCCAGAACCGAAATGCGGCGGAGGTCAACCTTCTGACTGCGCGACAGCGTCAGAAGCAGGTCAAGCGGCCCCTCGAAACCCTCTACGTCAACGATCAGGGCCTCGGCAGCGATCCGTTCCGCGACACTTTGCACCGGGCCTTCGGGATAGCCATCGGGAAACAGCGGCGTGTCAGACATGCGCGTCCCCCATCGCAGCCAGTTCCGCCATGGCCTGTTCCACGTCAATATCCTGAGAGGTCTGGCGCAGCGCAAGCGCGCGGTTCGCACGATCCAGCGCGGCGCCGGACAGCAGCGGCGCTTCTGACAGAACCTCTTCCATCTCGTCCCGCTTGCCGTTGCAGTGCAGGATCATGTCGATCCCTGCCGCCAGCGCCAGACGGCTGCGCTGCCCGATGCTGCCCGACAGCGCCTGCATGGCGATGTCATCGCTCATCAGCAGGCCGCCAAAGCCGATGTCATCGCGGATCATGCGCAGAACGGCGGGGGATTGCGTTGCAGGCCGGTGCGGATCGATGGCGGATACGACAATATGCGCACTCATGCCCAGCGGCAGATCGGCCAGCGACCGGAACGGGGCGAAATCATTCAAACGCAGGTGGTCAAGGCCATCATCGATCCGGGGCAGGTCAAGGTGGCTGTCGACCCCTGCCGCGCCATGGCCGGGCATGTGCTTGATGACAGGCAATATCCCCCCCGCCAACAGACCGTCGGCCATGGCGCGGGCCATCGCGGCGACACGCCCGGCTGTCTGGCCCAAACAGCGGTTGCGCAAGACCGGGTGTGTGTCGCGGCGGGCAATATCGGCCATCGGCGCGCAGTTCACATCGATGCCAAGCGCCGACAGTTCTGCACCGATCAGTCGTCCACGCAGGAACATCGCCCGCGCGCCTGCGGCATCGTCCAGCCCCGCCAGCAGGTCCAGCGGCGGCGCCCATTCCCGCCAGTGCGGGGCACGCAAGCGCTGCACACGCCCGCCTTCCTGATCGATCAGCACCGGGGCCTGCCAGCCAACAGCCGCGCGCAGATCGGTCACCAGCCGCGCCACCTGTGCCGGGTTTTGGACATTGCGCGCAAAAAGGATAAAGCCCCAAGGCTGCGCGTCGCCGAAAAACCGCGCCTCGTCTGCTGTCAGGGCAGTTCCCGCGCAGCCGAATATCGCGGCGCGGGTGGCCATCAGCGCAGTTGCACAGGAATGCAGCTGACGTTTTCGGCGACAAAGGCCGCGCAGAAGGCGCGGGCCTGATCGACATCGTCAAATCCCATGGCCCGCAGGCGGAAGAATCCGCGCCCGCCACTTTCCGCTTCCTGAATCACACGGGATTTGCCCGACATAAGCGGGGCAAGAATCTCGATCCCGGCAAGGCGCACCCATTCTGCCCGGGCTTCTTCGATGCTGTCAAAGGCACCCAGTTGCACCAGCCTTGTGCCTGCGGGAATGGCTGCGGCGTCCACCTCCGCCGCCGCTTCCTCTGGCGCGAGCGATGCCATGGCGGCGGCAATCGCAGCATCGACCTCGGCATCCCCGCTTGTTTCCGCGGCCGCTGCGGTGATCGCATCACCCGCGGCATTGACGGAAAATGCGGCAGGCGTGACCCGCGCCGGGCGCGGCATCGGGCGCGGCACAGCCCCAGCCGCCGCTTCGGCGGCAAGCTGCTCGGCAACGGCATCCGCCATGGCGCGTTCGGCCGCCTCATCAATGGCACCTGCGGGCAAATCCTGCGAAAGGTTCGCATCTTCAGGCATCAGGCCGGATGTTCCGGCCGCATCCGGACTGACCGACCGCGCCACAGGCATATCCGCATCGGTCAGGCCGACGGGCTGCGGGGCCAGAACGACACGGCCAGAGGCCGGCGCGGCCTCGCCCTCTGCGGTGACGCCGTTCACGGAAAGCCCCTGATGGTCGGCCAGCGTGCCGCCCGGTTCCTGCGGCGCAACGCGGGCCGGACCGGCCAGCGCGCGCACGACGGGAATGCCGTTCACGTCGCGCATTGCCAGCTTGTAGCCCCACAGGGCCAGCCCGGCGACCAGCAAGACCGACACCGCCGCCCCCGCCAGATTGACCAGATTGCCCAGCCTTCCGGCACGGGACGGTACTGCCGTCTCGGCCCAGTCGTCGTAATCCACATCCGCCATTCCCGGTGCCCCGCTCTGCCGGGTGCCCCCGGTCAACCTCAGTTGCCCCGGTCCTGCGCCTTGTGTCAGCGCATTTCTTCTACCGGAGTCACACCAAGGATACCAAGACCGGCGGAAATGACAACGCCCACGGCCCTGGCAAGGGCGATTTTCGCCTGCGATGTGGCCGCGTCGCCCTCTTGCACGAAGCGAAGGGTGGTATCGTCATTGCCGCGGTTCCACAATCCGTGGAAATCCGACGCCAGTTCGTACAGGTAGAACGCCACCCGGTGCGGCTCATGCCCGCGCGCGGCAATTTCAACCAGGCGCGGCCATTCGGCGATCTTGCCTGCCAGCGACAGTTCCGCTGGATGCGACAGTTTCGCCAGATCGGCGGCGGCCAATGTGGCATCGTCGCAGGCGATCCCGGCATCGCGGGCCTTGCGCAGAACCGAATTCACCCGTGCATTGGCGTATTGCACGTAAAAAACCGGGTTGTCCTTCGACTGTTCCAGCACCTTGTCGAAATCGAAATCCAGCGCCGCATCGTTCTTGCGGGTCAGCATGACGAAGCGGGTCACGTCCGGGCCGACCATTTCGACCACGTCGCGCAGCGTGACAAAGGTGCCCGCGCGTTTCGACATCTTGAAGGGCTCGCCACCCTTCCACAGCTTCACAAGCTGGATCAGCTTGATGTCCAGCGGCACGCGGCCCTGCGACAGCGCCGAGACCGCCGCTTTCATCCGTTTGACATAGCCGCCGTGATCGGCACCGAAAATGTCGATCAACTGATCAAAGCCCCGGGTTACCTTGTTGTAATGATAGGCAATATCGGGCGCGAAATAAGTCCACGACCCGTCTGACTTCTTCACGGGCCGGTCCACATCGTCGCCATGCGCGGTCGAGCGGAACAGGGTCTGTTCGCGCGGTTCCCAGTCCTCGGGCAGCTTGCCCTTTGGCGGTTCCAGCGTGCCGTCATAGATCAGGCCCATGCCGCGCAGGGTTTCAATCGCCGCCTCGATCTGGCCGGTGCCATACAGCGCCTTTTCCGACGAATAGACATCCATCGTCACGCCAAGTGCTGCCAGATCCTCGCGGATCATCGCCATCATCGCCTCGGTCGCGAAATCGCGCACCTCGGCCAGCCAGTATTGTTCGCCCTTGTCCAGCAGGCTGTCGCCGTATTTCGCTTTCAGCGCGTCGCCCACCGGGATCAGGTAATCACCCGGATAAAGCCCTTCGGCGATCTCTGGCGAGAGGCCATTGGCCTCGCGGTAGCGTTCATAGGCCGACCGTGCCAGCACATCGACCTGCGCGCCGCCGTCGTTGATGTAATATTCCCGCGTGACGGCAT
>JBOFCO010000149.1:0-39509 GCA_051646105.1 Paracoccaceae bacterium | reverse complement strand
CGGCGTCATGGCTGCCGTAAACGAAGAACCGACCGGCATGAACCGGGGTCAGGTCGCGGCGGACCTTGGCCACCCAGTCGATTTCCGGGATTTCGGAAACCGCAAACTCCGCCGCATCAAAGGCCAGCGACAGCAGCGCCAGCGTCGCAGCATCCGGGGTTTCCAGAAAATAGGCACCCACTTCCCACAGACCCGAGCCATCCTCGATCTCGAACACGCCGACACCGACGGGTTCGGGCTGCATCGCTTCCATCGCCTCGGCAAGGGCCTCGGCGGTTTCCTTGCCGGAAAGCGTCGTCAGGGCGGAAAAGCTGGGCATGTCGGCTCCTCTCGGTGGGTCAGGGCGCGATAGCCCCCCGCCCCGCCCGGGTCAAGCTGCAGCGGCGTCGCTGGCATGGGCACGGGCGCGGCCATGAATGAACCGCCATGCGGCAATGGCAGCAAGCGTGCCTACGATCACGTTCGCCGCACCCTGCGCATAGACGATACCCGGCCCGGCAAATGCCGCCCCCAGCGCAAGCGCCAGCGGATACATCAACAGCCCGTCGCGCGTCCAGTTTGCAAGCGTGCTGGCCAGCGGGCGACCCAGATTGTTGAAGGCCGCGTTGGAAACGAACAGCGCGCCCGTAAACAGGAATGTCCCGGCGGTGACATGGGTAAAGGCCCGCACGATCTGCGCGCCCTCTGCCGACAGGTTGAAGGCCAGCGCGATCTGCCCCGACAGTGCCCACATCAGCATCCAGACCGTCAGCGTGTAGACGACGCAGAACTTCAGCGCCGCAACGTAAGCCTCTGCCACGCGATCAGGGCGACCTGCACCATGGTTCTGGCCGATGATGCCGCCGATGGCCCCCGACAGGGCGAAGATCCCCCCGAAGGCAAGGATGGTCAGGCGCATGACCACACCCCAGCCTGCCACGGCACTGTCGCCGAAATCGGAAATGGCCCTGGTCAGCACCCAGTTGCCGAAGGGTGTGGAAACCTGCGTGCCGATGGCGGGCAGCGCTATGGCAAAGAACGGCCCCGCCAGCATCCGGGCATGGGCCATCGACGGGCGCGACAGCAGGTGATGCGGGCGCAGGATGAACAAGATGCCCGCCACAGCCATGACCGCGCGGGACGCCACGATGGAAACCGCCGCCCCGGTAATGCCCCAGCCCGACCAGACGATCAGTGCCGGGTCGAAGATCACCGCCACCGCCCCGCCAGCGACGGTCACCAGCATAGACCGCCAGGCATCGCCCGCGCCACGCAGCAGCGCCGAACACATGATCCCCGCTGCCACCAGCGGCAGGGATGGCAGCGAGAGGGACAGGAAATGATCGGCGGCGGCAAGAACCTCTCCCTCTGCCCCGGAAAAGCGCAGCACGGGCAGGCGGAAGATGTACAGAAGAACCGCAATTGCCGTCTGGACGGCGGTCGTCAGCAACAGCGAGGCCGTGGCGATCTTGCGCGCCCGTTCAGGCTTGCCCTGCCCTAACGCGCGCGACACCATGGCAACGCCGCCGATCATCATGCCGATGGCGATGGACATGGCGGCAAACTGGATGGTGCCTGCGATGCCGACGGCGGCAATCAGGTGTTCCTGCCCCAGACGACTGATCCACCACAGCGCAAGGAAATCGACCAGAAAGGTCACGGACAGGCCCAGCGTTCCCGACAGCGACATGACGACGACATGACGCATCAGACTGCCGGTCACGAATTTGGCGGGGATGGCGCTGCGAGCCGGGACCGTCATCGTGCCACCTGTCGCAAGGTTGCGGTGCCACGAATTGTAACAGACATGTAATTCATCGTCGCGCCCTACAGGATATTGCGGACCACCGCCAGTGGCACGGGTGCACAGGCGTTGCCGGAACGGACATGATCACGGATGATGTTCAGGCGCGAACGAGGATGGAGAGGATACGATGGCCGAAGACAAGATCACCGTTGAAAACGTGGGCCAACCCGGCAAGACCTACCGTGTCGATGCCGGGAAATATACGGCAATGCAGGCAGCAGTGATGGCAGTGTTGCCCGATGCGGCTCCGGGGATGAAAGTTGCCGATCTGATCGAAGCGGTGAAACCGAAGCTGCCGCAAGACCTGTTTCCCGGTGGCGACACGGCGGGGTGGTGGGTGAAATGCGTGCAGCTTGATCTGGAGGCAAAGGGCGTGATCGCCCGCGCCGAGAGGGCGCCGGTCAGGCTGTACAGGAAGAGCTGAGGGGCGGTTCACGGTTCAGGCGGTGAGTGGTGGAGATCGGCAACAGCGAGCCAACGCCCGTCCGCAAGCGAGCGCTGCAACGTTTGTGCCAAGTGCTTTATGGCACCAACTGCCTCCGACGATTGTACGGGTGTGCGGCGTGGCGGAAGCCCCGCCCATGGGGACGGACGGGCGCTGACCCGGCGGCGCTACGCGCCTTGGTTCCGGGCCGGGAAGAATGTCGCCCGCCGCCCTCAATAAAAAGCTCTGCGGATCAGAATGCACAGCCGCAGACTTGCCGAAACACTAATCTTCGCTATCGATTCGGCAAGCGCCGCCTGGACGGGCGCGGGCTTACTCCACAACTTGGTGGTAAGGACGGCGGATGCAGTGAACCTATCATTCGGGTTGCGTTCGGGTCGCGTTCGGGGACTTTCCCCCGCTCGTGGGCAACGATCTTTTCATCAGCAACAAGGAGTGATCTGATGGAAATCATGGAACGAGACGCCGAATATATTGCCAGCCAGTGCAAATTCCTTCGGAAGATGTTTGGCCTGACCCAAGAGAACCTCGCAGATACTGCGGGGTTGACTGTTCGCACCATCCAGAAGGTCGAGAGTGGAAAGCATGTGCCCGACGTCCAAACGCTGCGGAGCCTTGCCCGTGGGGTCGGGTTCGACGTGGCCTTGTTCACGAAGCCGACCCCTGAACAGGAAAAGCGGCAGGAAGAAGAGATGGCCCGCGCGTTGCGGAAAACGATTCTCGTGCCCACCTCGCCCATTAAGAAGGCTAACGACTTTTATTCGCGCAACCGCGAATGGCATGCTGTCATGATCAATGCGGGGGCAGTGGAGGCGGACGGCGCGCTCGAACTCACGGCTGCGATCTCAGAATGGATGGATGACCTCGACGGGATTTGGGGGATGAGCACAGCCAGCCAGCGGCTCGGGTATGCAACTAGCATCATAGAGATGTGCCGCGAGTTGGAGGGCTTTGGCTATCTCACCCACTTCGGCAGCTTCCGCCAGCAGCATATGTACAACGGCATGGTGGCCGATGTTGCGGTCATTAGCTTTCTCCCGAAAACTGGTCACAACGGCGACCGCTACGGCATCGTCACCCTAGACGATCCGTGGGAGGTTCATGAACAAGATCGCCCCAAGCTATAATCCCTTCCACACGATGGAAGATGGTTTCCATGTCCAGTATGGTTGGATCGCCTCAGTACATAGTATGCGCATCCACGCTTGACCGCCGATCCGGCGGCGCGTGCCGCACCTTGATTCTGGGTTGGGAAGGAAGCGAAGGCCCCCTCCCCCACGAGTGGGGAGGGAGGCTCGCGTCTCGCCCCCGCCCTCAATAGAAACTCTGCGGATCAATATCGATGGCAACCCGCAGGTTCGCGGGCACCTTCACCTGCGCCACCCATTCCGCAAGCGCAGCCTGCAGGGGCGCGGCCTTGTCGGCCTTGACCAGCAGCCGCACCCGGTGCCGTCCACGGATGCGGGCAATCGGCGCAGGCGCGGGGCCAAAGACCTGCGCCCCGATCCGGCGCAGCGGCGCGTCAGCCCGCGCCAGTGCGGCACCGAAATCGAACACCGCCTGCACGTCTGGGGAACTGAGCACGATCCCAGCCATCCGGCCATAGGGCGGCACCCCCGCCGCTTTCCGCTCCGCCGCCTCTGCTCGCCAGAAGCCTTCCTCATCCCCTGACAGGATGGCGCGGATCACCGGATGGTCGGGCTGATGGCTTTGCAAAAGCGCCAGCCCTGCGCGCTCCGCCCGCCCCGCCCGCCCCGCCACCTGCCGCATAAGCTGAAACGTCCGTTCTGCCGCGCGCAGGTCGGATCCCTGCAGCCCAAGATCGGCATCGATCACGCCAACCAGTGTCAGCAGCGGGAAATTGTGCCCCTTGGCAACCAGTTGCGTACCGATGATGATGTCGGCTTCGCCCGCGGCAATCGCCTCGATCCTGTCGCGCAAGGCGCGGGCCGATCCGAACAGGTCCGACGACAACACCGCCACCCGCGCCTGTGGAAATCGTGCCGCCACCTCATCCGCCAGCCGTTCCACCCCCGGGCCGACGGCGGCCATGCGCCCCTCCACACCGCAGGACGGGCAGGCCACCGGCACGGGCTTTGTGGCACCACACTGGTGGCAGACAAGGCGTTTCAGGAAGCGGTGTTCGACCATCCTCGCATCGCAGTGATCGCAGCCCACCTGCTGCCCGCAGGCCCGGCAGAGCGTCACCGGCGCATAGCCGCGACGGTTCAGGAACAGCAGGCTTTGTTCCTGCCGTTCGATCCGTGCCGCCACCTCTGCCGCCAGGGTCTCTGAAATCCAGCGGTCGGCGGGAAGCGTTTCGGCACGCATGTCGATGGCGCGCATCTCGGGCAGTTCCGCATCGCCGAAACGTGCGGTCAGGTCGATGCGGGTGTATTTCCCGGCATCCGCATTGGCCCAGCTTTCCAGCGACGGGGTGGCAGAGGCCAGCACCACCTGCGCCGAGGCCAGTGAGGCCCGCAAAACCGCCATGTCGCGGGCGTTGTAAAAGGCGCCTTCTTCCTGCTTGTAGGAACTGTCGTGCTCCTCATCCACCACGACCAGCCCAAGGTCGCGGAACGGCAGGAACAGCGCCGAACGCGCGCCGACGACCAGCCCGGCATCGCCCTGCCCGACCATCTTCCACAACCGCCGCCGCTCGGTCGCGGTGATGCCGGAATGCCACTCGGCGGGCCGCGCGCCGAAGCGCTCCTCGACCCGGTCAAGAAACCCGGCTGTCAGCGCGATTTCGGGCAGCAGCACCAGCGCCTGACGCCCGCGCGCAAGGCATTCGGCCACGGCTTCCAGATAAACCTCGGTCTTGCCCGATCCGGTGATCCCCTTCAGCAGCACCGTGCCGAATACCCCGCCCGCCACCGCCGCCCGCAACTGTGCGCCCCCCGCCGCCTGTTCGTGGTTCAGCGCCTTGCCGGGCACGGCGGCATCCAGTCGCGGATAGGGCAGATCGCGCGGGGCATCCTGTTCCAGCAGCGCACCCTGCGCCACCATGCCCTTGATCACCCCGGTCGAAACGCCCGCGGCGCCCGCCAGTTCGCCAAGCGTAAACGCCGCACCGCCATAGTCGGCCAGTATTGCCAGCACCTTTTCCCGCGCCGATGTCATCCGGTCGCAGGACGTGCCGCTGGCGCGATAGATTCGCCGCAACGCGGGCGGGTCGCCCAACCCCGGCGCACGGGTGGCCAGCCGCAGCATCGCAGGCAAGGGCGTCAGCGTATAGGCGCTGGCGCGGGCCAGAAACTCCCGCATCTCGTCCCGCATCGGCGGCACATCGAACACACGTGCGACGCCGCGCAGTTTTGCCGCGTCAAATCCGCCTTCGCCTTCGCCCCAGACCACACCCAGGACCCGACGTGGCCCCAGCGGCACCTCGACAAAGGCCCCCAGGCTGACGCCGCCTTCCGGCGCAATATAGTCGAAAGGGCGCCCCAGAGGTTCCGCCGTCAGCACGCCAATCCGCGTCCCTTCCTCGAAATATGTCGATCCGTGCTGCACGCCTGATCCTCGCCTGTCACAGGCAGGTTTAGCCGATGACGGCGGCAAAGGAAAATCGCCTGACCTGCGGCACAGGAACAACATATGTCAACAACGGTGCGCAAGATTACGGCCTGAAACGATTTTCACCTGACAGCCGCACGACGCTTCCCTAGATTCGCGGCAAAACCATAAAACGAGGCAGAGATGGCAGAGGCAGTTCAGATCGCGGATGATCTCCGCGACAGCATTCTTCGCGACCCGGGCGCGATTCTTGAGGACCGCGATGTGATGCGGGCCTTGATCGCGGAAAACGAACGCCTGATGGGCGGCAACATCATCGACCTGCGCGGCATCGCGATGGAGCGTCTGGAAAACCGGCTTGACCGGCTGGAGGATGCGCATCAGTCGGTGATCGCGGCCGCCTATGAAAACCTCTCCGGCACCAATCAGATTCACCGCGCCGTGCTGCGCCTGCTGGATCACAGCAAGTTTGACGGGTTCCTTGCCGCGCTGAACGGCGAAGTGGCACAAATCCTGCGCGTTGACCGGATGCGATTGGTCCTTGAAACGCTCGAGGCCACAGAAGAGCCGATGCTTCAGCGACTTGGGGATGTGCTTTTCGTCGCGCCGGAAGGCTTCATCGATGCCTATATGGACGATCTCCGTGACGGGTCGCCACAACGCATCCTGCTGCGCCCCACCCTTCCCGGCACCGAAGAGCTTTACGGCGATGCCACCGGCTGGATCCGGTCCGAAGCTTTGATGCGGCTGGACCTGGGCCGGGGCCGCCTGCCCGGTCTGCTGGTCATGGGGTCCGAAGACCCGCACCAGTTCAAGCCGTCGCAGGGCACCGACCTGCTGACCTTTTTCGCGGGCGTCTTTGAAAGGGCGATGCGGCGCTGGCTGTCATGACCGCCGCGCTGACGCTGTCACCGGCAGAGCGGGACGCGCTGGAAAACTGGCTGGCGCAACTGGTCGCGCTGCGCGGGCGGGCCGCCAATACGGTGGCAGCCTACAGGGATGATGTGGCCGGGTTTCTGGATTTTCAGGCCCGCCACCGGGGCGACAGTGCCGGTCTTTCGGCGATGGCCGCCGTCGGTCAATCTGAAATGCGGGCGTGGATGGCTGCGGAGCGCGCGGGCGGCGTGTCTGCCCGGTCTCTGGCACGCAAGCTATCGGCGGTCAGAACATTCGTGCGCTGGCTGGCCGAAAGACAGGGGTTCGAACCGACAGCGATCCTTGCCACCCGCAGCCCGAAATTCCAGCGCAAACTGCCCCGCCCGCTCAGCGAGGACGGGGCCCGCGCCATGATCGCCACTGTGGGCGAAGCGGCCCGCGAAGACTGGATCGCCGCCCGCGATATCGCAGTGCTGACCCTGCTTTACGGCTGCGGCCTGCGGATATCCGAAGCGCTTGGGCTGACCGGGCGTGATCATCCGCTGCCAGATGTGCTGCGGATCACCGGCAAGGGCGGCAAGGAACGCATCGTGCCGGTCCTGCCTGCCGCCCGCGCGGCGGTGGCACGCTATGTCGCGCTATGCCCCCATACGCTTGCGGCTGACGGCCCGCTTTTTCGCGGCGCGCGTGGCGGCCCGCTTTCCCCCCGACTGATCGCGCTGGCCATGGAAAAGGCCCGCGCGGGTCTTGGCCTGCCCGCGACGGCAACACCTCATGCCCTTCGCCACAGCTTTGCCACCCATCTGCTGGGCGCGGGCGGTGATCTTCGGTCCATCCAGGAACTGCTCGGCCATGCCTCGCTCTCCACGACGCAGGCCTATACGGCGGTGGACACGGCCAGGTTGATGGATGTCTACGCCAGGTCACATCCCCGCGCCTGACAGCATCAAAACCCGTGCCGACAGTTGCGCCTTTGGCGGATTTCCGCCATGACAGGGCCATGACACCGCGTCTCAAGGCCCTATCCGTTCATCTGTTCACCGCGACCGGCGCGGTGCTGGCCATGCTGGCCATGCTGGCCGCGGTCGAGGAAAAATGGGCGCTGATGTTCCTGTGGCTGGTCGTGGCGCTGGTCGTGGACGGGTTGGATGGCCCCTTGGCGCGCCGTTACGATACCCATACGAACTGGCCGACATACGACGGCGTCCTGATGGATCTGATCGTCGATTACCTGACATATGTCTTCATTCCCGCTTTCGCGCTGTTCAAGTCGGGGCTTCTGCCCGGCTGGCCCGGCTGGGTGGCGATCATCGTGATTGTCTATGGATCGGTCATCTATTTCGCCGACACGCGGATGAAGACCAAGGACAAGAGCTTTGCGGGATTTCCGGCCTGCTGGAACATGGTCGTGCTGGTGCTGTTCACAGTGGAACCTGGCAAAACGGCAGCGCTTCTGGTGGTGGTGGCGCTGACCATCACCATGTTCACAAACCTGAAATTCATCCACCCTGTACGCACCGAACGGTGGCGCTGGCTGTCCTTGCCGGTGGCGCTGGCCTGGACGGTGCTGGCAGGATGGGCTGCGTGGATGAATTTCGATGAAAGCCGTCTGGTCCACATGGGCCTGCTTGGCACATCTCTATACCTGATGCTGGCCGGGATCGTGCAGGAACTGCTTCCCGATCGCCGGGTTCCCCCCACTGCGTGAGCCCATGGTCGACATCGTCTATCAGACCCGCTTTTCCTATTTCGGCAAGTCCGGCTGGCGCTCGCCCGCATCGACCGATCCGGGGCTGCTGTTCGCACCCGAGCGTCTGGAAAAGCGGCTGGAACTGTTCGGTGCCATCACCCTGCCCGCGCTGGCGACGCAGACCGATCCGGGCTTTCGACATGCCGTTCTGACATCGGACCTTATGCCCGAGGTTTACCGCGACCGGCTGATCGCGATGTGCAAGGCGGCGCTGGGCGGGCGCTGTCGGGTGATGGTGCGCAAGGCCGGTTCGGCGGGGATGGAATTCCGTCGCAACGTGCGCGGCAGCCATCCGGCGGAAACGCAGGTGGCGCAGGTGGTTCTGGACGACGACGATGCGCTGTCTCTGGATTTCAACGCAGCCCTGCGGGCAGAGATCGATGCCGCGCTGACGCTGCCTGCCTTTGCCGACAAGCCGTTTTTTGTCAGCTATCCCGATGGCGTCACCATGGATCTGTCGGGCGATGTGCCACGGTTTTCTGCCCGTTCGGTGCCATTTACCAATCTGGGTCTTGCGCTGGTGGCCCCCGCCGCATCGCCCTACAACCCGTTCATGACGGCGCATAAAAAGGTCAGCCGCCGCTTTGCCACCCGCACGATCACCGACCTGCAACCCTATTACGTGCGGACCGTCCACGGGCTGAATGACAGCCGCGCGATCAAGGGCGAAACCCATCTGGATGCGGCGGGCTGCGCGACCCTGCTGCCCCGCTTTCCGGCGCTGAAGGATTTCATCGACAGGGCGATTGGGTAGTCTGCGCAACCCGTGAGGACCGCGCAGACCATCATTTCACCCCAGCACCACATTGCACCGCGCACAGGTGCCCGGATGCCGGTGGCTGCCCACGTCCGGCAGGATCTTCCAGCAGCGTTCGCATTTCTCGCCCGCTGCCTTTTCGAACACCACGCCGACCCCCGGCACTTCCGGCAGGCGGAAAGCCTCCGCAGGCACGGAATCGCCCGTCAGCGACAGGGCAGAGGTGATGCAGATGTCGGCAAAAGGCACGGTTTTCAACGCCCCCAGCACGGCAGCATCCTCGACATGCACCACCGGTGCGGCCTCAAGGCTTGCCCCGATCACCTTTGCCGTCCGCTCGATTTCCAGCGCTGCCGTCACCACGCGGCGGGTGCGGCGCAAACCTTCCCATTTCGCGGCCAGCGCGGGGTTCAGCCATGCCTTCGGCGTTTCCGGCATGTCGACCAGATGCACGGAGCTGTCGTCACCGGGGAAGCGGCACAGCCAGACTTCCTCCATCGTGAACACCAGCACCGGGGCCAGCCAGGTTGTCAGCCGGTGGAACAGCAGGTCCAGCACGGTGCGCGCCGCGCGGCGCGTGATGGCGCCGGGCGCGTCGCAATAAAGGCTGTCCTTGCGGATATCGAAATACAGCGCCGAAAGATCGACGGTGCAGAAGGTGAACAGCGTCTGGAACACGCCCTGGAAATCATAGCGCGCGTAGCCGTCGCGCACCACGCCATCCAGTTCCGCCAGTCGGTGCAGCACCCATTGCTCCAGTTCCGGCATTTGATCAACCGGCAGGCGCTCAGCCTCGTCGAACCCGGCCAGGTTGCCCAGCAGGAACCGCATGGTGTTGCGCAACCGGCGGTAGCTGTCGGCGGTGCCTTTCAGGATTTCCTTCCCGATCCGCAGATCGACGGTGTAATCCGACTGCGCCACCCACAGCCGCAGGATGTCGGCCCCGTATTCACCGATCACCTCTTGCGGGGCGGTGGTGTTGCCAAGGGACTTGGACATTTTCATGCCCTTCTCGTCCAGCGTGAAGCCGTGGGTCAGCACGCCGCGATAGGGCGCGCGGCCCCGTGTGCCGCAGGCTTGCAGCATCGAGGAATGGAACCACCCCCGGTGCTGATCGGTGCCTTCCAGATAGAGGTCGGCCAACCCGTCCGCGGTTCCGTCCGCCCGGTCACGCAGCACGAAGGCATGGGTCGATCCGCTGTCGAACCACACGTCGAGCACATCCATGACCTGTTCATAGGCCGCAGGATCGACGATCCCCGCAAGCACCTGTTCCTTGAAGCCGGGGCGATACCAGACATCGGCGCTGTCCGCCTCGAAAGCCGCGACGATGCGGGCGTTGACCTCTGCATTGCGCAGCAGGAAATCCGCGTCGGTGGGCTTGGCCCCTTTCTTCACGAAGCAGGTCAAGGGCACGCCCCAGGCGCGTTGGCGCGACAGCACCCAGTCGGGCCGCGCCTCGATCATCGAATGCAGGCGGTTGCGGCCGGTTTCTGGCGTCCAGGTCACAAGTTGGGTGATGGAATTCAGCGCCCGTTTGCGGATCGTATCGCCATAGGTTGACAAGCCGTCATCCAGTGTACGGTCGATGGCCACGAACCATTGCGGGGTGTTGCGATAGATCAGCGGGGCCTTCGACCGCCATGAATGCGGGTAGGAATGTTTCAACTTGCCCTTGGCGAAGAGCGCGCCGGCATAGGCCAACTGCTTGATGACCGACACGTTGGCCGGGCCCTCCTTGCCATCGGGCAGGATGATCGCCTGCCCGCCGAAGAGGGGGAGATCGGTGCGATAGGTGCCGTCGGGTTCGACGTTGTAGGTGAGTTTAAAGTCTGGATGCGTATCTTTGAACTTCAGATACAACTGATAGTCGTCATCACCATGAGAAGGTGCGGTATGGACAAACCCAGTGCCCGCGTCGTCGGTCACATGATCGCCGGGGAGCATTGGGACATCGTAATCCCATTTGTCGTTGCCGCCTTCGATGCCCCGGAAGGGGTGGGCGAGGATCAACCCACTAAGTTCGTTCACCGCCACTTTCCGTAGGCGGCGATACATGGTTGAATCCAGCTTCGCCGCCCCGAAAACCTGCTCAGCAAGCTTGTCTGCGACGATGTAGGTTGCGCCGATGGTTGCGAGGCTTTCCTGTGGGCGGCCCGTGACCTCGTAAAGTCCATACGAAATAGTTGGGTTGAATGCCACTGCACGGTTCTGCGGAATGGTCCAAGGCGTTGTGGTCCAGATCAGAACTTTAGCGTGCTCTAGTTGCCTAGCGAGTTGTGTCTGGTTGCCATCGAAGACTGGCATTGGTGTGTCAGGGCCGCTCATCCAAAGAGCTACACTTGGCGCTGAAAAAACCCTAAAAGCCACCCACACCTGATGGCTCGTATGGTCGTGGTACTCCACCTCTGCCTCGGCCAGCGCGGTTTTCTCGACCGGCGACCACATCACCGGCTTCGACCCTTGGTACAGCGTCCCGTTCATCAGGAATTTCATGAACTCCGCCGCGATCACTGCCTCGGCGTGGTAGTTCATGGTCAGGTAAGGATCGGCCCAGTTGCCGGTGACGCCAAGGCGTTTGAACTCCTCGCGCTGCACATCGATCCAGTGCTCGGCGAACTTGCGGCATTCCTGACGGAAGGCCACCACATCCACGTCGTCCTTGTTCAGGCCCTTCGCCCTATATTGCTCCTCGATCTTCCATTCGATGGGCAGGCCGTGGCAATCCCATCCCGGCACATAACGGGCATCCTTGCCCATCATCTGCTGGCTGCGCACCACCATGTCTTTCAGCACCTTGTTCAGCGCATGGCCGATGTGCAGGTGGCCGTTGGCATAGGGGGGACCGTCGTGCAGGGTGAACGGGGTGCGCCCGGCTTTCTCCCGCAGGCGGTCATAAACCCCGATCCGTTCCCAGCGGGCCAGCCAGTCCGGTTCGCGCTGCGGCAGGCCCGCGCGCATCGGGAATTCGGTTTCGGGCAGAAAGACGGTGTTGTGATAGTCGGGGGCGGTCGCAGGCGTATCGGCGCACATTTCGGGCGATCCTTCGGAATGTAAAAGCAGGATGGCAGACGGCAATCCCGGCGGCTGACCTGTCAGCGCGCCGGGCCGGTAATTCGCAGGATCTGCGCGGCCAAGTCTTTCATGCCCGCCTTATATGCGGGGACTGCAGCCGGGTCCAGACCGGGCTGGCGCTGACGTGATCGGCAACTCGTGTCCGGGGGGCTTGCAATTGATGATGCGGGAAATCACTGTGCCGCCAAGGTTTGACGGGGAAGGGTAATCAGGTGACTGCAGGACAGGTGAACTTTGCCGCGTGCTTCCTCGCATTTCTGCCCATGGCGGCCCTTGCGCAGACCGCCAGCGGTCCGGCAGTCACGGCCGGTTCAAGGGTCGACGGCATCTCTGTCAGCCTGCTGGATATGCTTCCCAACGCCCCTGCCACCGCAGGGCAACGGGACCGCTGCGATCACCTTCTGGTGCAGCCGGACTCCCCCGCCGCCAGATCGGTTGCGGAAAAGGGCTGGGCGGTAACGGCGGACATGCCCTTCGGCCCCTATCAGGCAGTCAGCTTCGTCGGCCGGATGGAACCCGCGACCAGCGGCACCTGCGACCTGTCCGAGGGGAATGTCGGCATCTTTTCAGGCGGCGATCTTGTCGCCATTGTCTACATGGCACCGGACCAGATCCAGAAGATTGGGCGCGTGGTGCCGTTCGGCGATGGCGGGCTGCGCATCTGGAACGGTGACGTGCTGCCCGCGCCGCTGGCCGATATCCGCCTTGCCCCCCGCGCGGGCATTTCCGTTATCCCGCTTGCGCAGGTCGACGAATTGTGCGGCGGCGCGGCGGCGGTGCCGTTCATCTATGGCCAGCCCATCGACGCGGCCCGCAAGATGCTGATGGAAAGCGGCTGGGCGCCTGTCGACCAGACGGCAAGCGGCAACCGCATATCGGGAGTGGCCAAGGACCTTGCGGAAATGGGCATCGTCGAGGTCGACGATTGTTCGGGAACCGGCTTTGGTTTCTGCGGCTACGAATATCGTGGTCTGTCGTCCACGCTGTCTGTCGTGACGGTGGGCGAAACCGCCAGCGACGGCAGCCTGCCCGTGGTATCGGGTTACGGTGTACGCTGCGGCAGCTAGGCATGACAGGTTGTAACCTCTGCTGTTCGGGCCGGACGTTTCGGCGGCTTCACGAATGAGTCCTGCGAAATACCGCATCGGCGTCGTGGGTGCCGGGATCGGCGGGCTGGCCTTTGCCGCACTGGCGGGGCGGGCGGGCCATGATGTCGCGATCTTCGAACGTTTTGCCACGCCGCGCCCGGTCGGGTCTGGGCTGGTCGTGCAGCCTGTGGGACTTGCGGTGCTGGACATGATGGGTGCGGGCGTCGCGGCGCGCGGGCTTGGCGCGGCGGTGACGCGGATGATCGGGCACAGCGCGCCCGCGAACCGGATTGCGCTGGATGTGACCTATCCTGCCGACAGGCCCGGCCTTGCCATGCATCGTTCCGCCCTGTTCCACGTTCTGTGGCAACAGGTGCGGGGGCTTGGGTTGCCGGTCGTCACCGATGCAACCGTCACCGAAGCAGCGATGGATGGGGCCGGACGCAAGTTGCGGCTTGCTGACGGGCGCGGCTTTGGCCCCTTTGATCTGGTGGTCGACGCCAGTGGTGCAGGCTCGGCGCTGTCGCCCCTGAAAGCACGCCCGCTGCGCTTCGGTGCGATCTGGGGCACGGTGCCCTGGCCCGACGATACCCTGATGCCTTCGGATCAGTTGCGCCAGCGCTATCGCGGTTCGCGCCACATGGTCGGCATTCTGCCCATCGGCCGCCTGCCGGACGATCCTGTTCCGCGCGCAGCGGTGTTCTGGTCGCTTCCCGTGGACGAGATCGCAACCTGGCAATCCACCCCGCTTGATCACTGGAAGACAGAGGCGACTGCACTGTGGCCGGAGATGGCGCCCTTTCTGGGCAGCATTACCCGTCATCAGGACATGACCCCTGCCCGCTATTCGCACGGCAGCCTGAAAATACCCTTTGCCCCCGCGCTGGCGTTCATCGGCGATGCAGCGCATCGCGCCTCTCCCCAGCTTGGTCAGGGGGCCAACATGGCGCTGCTCGACGCACTGGCGCTGGCCCGTGCCCTTGAACGGCCGCTGGATGCCGGCCTGCCCGCCTATGCGGCGATGCGCCGATGGCATATCCGCAGCTATCAGGGGATGAGCGCGCTGTTCACACCCATGTATCAGTCCGACAGCCATATCCTGCCCGTGCTGCGCGACCGCGGGCTTGCGCCGCTGGCGGGTCTGCCCGGCATTCGCCACATCCTGACCCGGCTGGTGGCGGGCGATCTGCTGCCACCGCTGGCGGGAATCGCCTTTCCCTGAGGCAAAGCGCCCCCTTGCCCCTGTCGCCCACACCGCGCAGCATGACCGGGAATGGAGACCGACATGACCGCCCTGCCCCCGCGCTTTCCCGTGACGCCCGAACAGATCGACCGTGTTGTGGCGACCTTTTACGACGCGATCCGCCATCACCCCGGCCTTGGTCCTGTCTTTGCCGCCCATGTCGACGACTGGCCCGCCCATGAAGCGAAGATCGCCCGTTTCTGGCGCAACGCGATCCTGATGGAGCGCACCTATGACGGCAATCCGATGCGCGTGCATATGGAAGCGGGCAACGTGCAGCCGGGGATGTTTTCCGTCTGGCTGGGTCTGTTCGATTCCGTCTTGGCCCGCGAGTTGCCGCCTGACACCGCCGCTGCCTGGTCGGCATTGGCCCACCGCATCGGTGCGGGGCTTCGATACGGTCTGGCGCAGTCACAGGGCGCTGGGTTCGGTGAGGTGCCGAACCTGCGCTGACGTCAGACTATACGAACAGATTGCCATGCGCCTTTCGCAGCGCCGCCTTTTGCACCTTGCCCATCGTGTTGCGCGGCAGGTCGTCCATGATCACGATATGCCGCGGCTGTTTGAAACGGGCCAGCCTGTCAGAGAGTGCCGCCAGCAGCGCCTGCGGATCGGGACTTTCGCCCTTGGCACGGGCAATGACGGCCACCACCGCCTCCCCCATATCGGGGTGCGGCACGCCGATCACGGCGGATTCCATGACACCCGGCAGGGCATCCAGTAGCTCCTCCACCTCTTTCGGATAGATGTTGAACCCGCCCGAAATGATCAGGTCTTTCTGCCGCCCGACGATGCTGATGTAGCCATCCGCCGATTTGACCCCCAGATCGCCGCTGATGAAAAACCCGTTGGCGCGCAATTCGGCGGCGGTCTTTTCCGGCATCCGCCAATAGCCCTTGAACACGTTCGGCCCGCGCACCTCGATCACGCCGATCTTGCCGTCTGGCAGTTCTCGCCCCGCATCGTCGCAAACCCGCACCTCCACCCCCGGAAGCGGCAGGCCGACCGTCCCCGCCCGCCGTTCGCCGCGATAGGGGTTGGAGGTGTTCATGTTGGTTTCTGTCATGCCGTAACGTTCCAGCACGGCGTGGCCCGTCCGCGCGGCAAAGGCGGCATGGGTTTCCGCCAGCAGCGGGGCAGAGCCGGAAATGAACAGCCGCATTCCCGCAACCAGTTCGCGGGTCAGGCGCGGATCGTCGAGCAGGCGCGTGTAAAAGGTTGGAACACCCATCATGGCCGTGGCGCGTGGCAGAGCGGTGATGACGGCATCAATGTCGAATTTCGGCTGAAATATCATCGGGCAGCCTGCAAGCAGCGCCACATTCGTCGCCACAAACAGCCCATGGGTGTGAAAGATCGGCAGGGCGTGCAGCAGCACATCATCGGCGGTGAACTCCCATGCCTGGACCAGCACTTCCGCGTTCGATGTCAGGTTGCGATGGGTCAGCATCGCGCCTTTCGAGCGCCCCGTGGTGCCAGAGGTGTAAAGGAAAGCCGCCAGATCGTCCGGCCCGCGCGGCACGGTGGCGAAACGGTCGGGCTGGCCCGCCGCAAGATCGGCAAGGCTGCCGCTGCCATCGGCATTCAGTGTCAACAACCGTACGCCCGTCTGCTCTGCTACCGGAGCCAGCGCCACCACGCTGTCGCCATCGCAAACCAGCAGGCGCGCTTCGGCATCGTTGACGAAATATGCGACCTCAGCCGCAGTATATGCCGGGTTCAGCGGCAGCAGGATCACCCCCGCACGCAGGCAGGCGGCATAGACTGCCAGCGCCATCGGGGACTTCGCCACCTGAAGCGCCAGACGGTCTCCGGGCCGAAGCCCAGCGTTGGCAAAGGCATTCGCCAGCCGCGCCGACATGGCAGAGAAATCCGCGTGACTCAGACCGCCACCATCCGGCAGATGCAGGAAAACTCGTTGGCTGCCCTGATGCGGGGCAAGGAACAGATCATGGGCGTGGTTCATGCGTTGCTCCGTCTCAACCCACCGATCACCAGCGACAGCACAAAGATCGCCGTGGCCGCCACGACGATGCTTGGCCCCGCCGGTGTGTCGAAAGACAAAGATAACCGCAAGCCACCCAGACAGGCGATTGCCCCGATCAATGCGGCGCCCACGGCCATCGCCTCGGGCGAGCGGGTCAGGTTTCTTGCCGCGGCGGCGGGCACGATCAGCAACGCCGCGATCAGCAGCGCACCTACGATTTTCAGCGTCACGGCCACAGCCAGCGCCAGTGCCAGCGTCAGCACCAGCCTTTCACGGGCAGGATTGATGCCGGAAGACATCGCCAGATCTTCCGACAGCGTGGCCGTCAGCAGCCGCTGCCAGCGCCAGACCAGCAGCGCCAGAACCAGCAGTGACCCTGTCCAGATCACGACAAGATCGGTTTTCGATACTGCCAGAATGTCACCGAACAGATAGGCGGACAGATCGGCCCGAACCCCCGGCAGGAACGACGCCGCCACCAGACCGAACGCCAGCGCGGTATGCGCCAGCACACCCAGCACCGTATCCATCGCCTGCCCCCGCCCGGTCAGTGCCGAAACCGCCAGCGCCATCAACAACGCCACCGCCAGTGTTCCGGCGAAGACGGGCAGTTCAGTCGCCAGCGCCAGCGCAACACCCAGAACGGCGGCATGGCTGGTGGCATCGCCAAAGTAAGCCATCCGCCGCCACACCACGAAAGAGCCGAGCGGCCCCGCCGCCATTGCCACGCCGATCCCGGCAAGTGCCGCGCGGACAAGGAAATCATCCAGCATGGGCGTCGTCCTTGTCGTGGTGATGGGTATGGTCGTGCCCTTGGTGATGGTGCCCCTGGTGGTCGTGATCGTGGCCGGGATCATGATGATGGCCATCATGATCGTGGTCATGCTCGTGCCGGTACAGCGCCAGCGCACCCTGTGTGCCCAACCCGAACAGCGCGCGGTATTCGGGTGCGTTGGACACGATCTGCGGCGTGCCCTCGCAACAGACGTGGCCGTTCAGGCAGATCACCCGGTCAGAGGCCGCCATCACCACATGCAGGTCATGGCTGACCATCAGCACGCCGCAGCCAAACTCGGTGCGGACTTCCTCGATCAGACGGTAAAAGGCCGCTTCGCCTGGCTGATCCAGCCCCTGCGTCGCTTCGTCCAGGATCAGCAGGTCGGGCCTTGCCAGAAGCGCGCGGGCGAGAAGCACACGCTGGAACTGCCCCCCAGACAGCCGCGCCATCTGGCGGTCCCCGATCCCGGAAACACCGACACGGGCCAGCATCTCATCCGTGGCTGCGGTCGTCTGACGCGCGGGCAAGGACAGGAACCGCCGAACCGTCATGGGCAAAGCCGCGTCGACATGCAGGCGCTGCGGCACATAGCCTATCCGCAGCTCAGCTGCCCGCACGATCATGCCCTGCGCCGGGACAAGCCCGATCAGCGCCTTGACCAGCGTCGACTTCCCGGATCCGTTCGGCCCGATCAGGGTGACGATTTCCCCCTTGGCGACGGACAGCGACACATCGGCAAGAACCTGCATCCCGCCGTAAGCTACGGAAAGCGACCGCGCTGAAATCAGGGGCATCATGGCTGCGCCTCGCGGCAGGTGGTGCACAGGCCCAGCGCCTCGATATTGGACCGCTCGACACGGAATCCTGCCGTTGCTGCGGCGGCGTCCAGCGCGGCGCGCACATCGTCTGCCGGACACTCGGCCACGGATTCGCAATTGCGGCAGATCAGGAATGCAGGGCGATGCGGCCCGCCCGGCGCCATGCAGGCGACAAAGGCGTTCAATCGCCGCACCCGATGGGCCAGGCCGTTATCCACCAGAAATTCCAGCGCACGATAGGCGACCGGGGGCTGCTTGCCAAAACCTTCGGCAGCCAGTCGTTCCAGCACATCATAGGCCCCCAGCGCGCGATGGGATTCCAGCAGGATTTCCAGCGTGCGCCGGCGCACCGGGGTCAGCTTCACCCCTGCGGTGCTGATCAGTTCTTCGGCGCGGGCCATTCCGTCACCACAGCACTGGCTGTGATCATGATCGTGAAAGGCAAGCGAGGCAGCGCGTGTCCGGGGCATTGCACATCCAGAATGTTATGATATTACATCGACCGCGTTATACTGTAACATATTCCTGATTTCCCCCGCCCACAAGACGGAGCCCGATATGCGCCTTGCCCTTTTTTCCCTGCCGTTTCTTGCAACCCCCGCCTTTGCCGAGGTGCCTGAGGTGGTGGCTGACATTCCCCCTGTTGCATCGCTGGTCGCACAGGTGATGGGCGATCTGGGCCAGCCGGTTCTGCTGCTGGAAAAGGGGGCATCTGCGCATGACTTTCAGCTTCGTCCATCGCAGGCGGCGGCATTGTCGGATGCCGATCTGGTGATCTGGGTGGGGCCGGAAATGACGCCCTGGCTGGATCGCGCGCTTGAGGGAACGGGCACCGGTGGCACCATCCTTGGCCTGCTGGCAGCGGACGGAACGTTGCGACGCAAGTTTGGCAGAACCGGCCACCCTGATCATGAGGAGCACGGCGGGCAGGAACAATCGGCAGAGGACGACGGCCACGAGCATGGTCACGCGCACGACGGTATGGATCCCCATGCCTGGCTTGACCCTGCGAATGCCGCGCACTGGCTGGGGCTGATTGCCGATGCCCTGGCAGAAAAAGATCCGGAAAACGCGGCAATCTACCGGGAAAATGCCGAAGCGGCACGTGCCGAACTGGCAAGAACAGAGGCAGCGGTCGCCGCAAGTCTTGCCCCGCACAAGGACGCGCGCTTCGTGGTCTTTCACGATGCCTATGGATATTTCACCGATCATTTCGGCCTGACCGGGATCGACGCGATTGCAGCCGGCGATGCAGCCGATCCGGGGGCGGAAAAACTGGCGGCCTTGCAGGCAGAGGTAAAGGCAGAGGGGATCGCCTGCATCTTTCCGGAGGCGCAGCACGATATGGCTCTGGCAGAACTGATGACGGAAGGCACCGGCGCACGGTTAGGGCGCGCGCTGGACCCGGAAGGTGCCGATCTGGGCGGCGGGCCAGAAACTTATGGCGCCATTCTGACGGGGTTGGCCGCGGCAATGGATGATTGCCTTTCCGATCGCTGACAGCGCTAACGAAAAACGATCGGTCACCCTTGCAATGCCGACAGACGCGGCCCAATCTGCCCCGGCAATCTGGGGAGAAATACCATGGCCGCGTCCACCAAATCCGCCGCCACATTCCATGATCTTGCGGGAGCATCCGTATTCATCACCGGCGGCGGGTCCGGCATCGGCGCGGCATTGACTGACGGCTTCATGGCGCAGGGGGCAAGGGTCGCCTTTGTCCAGCGGTCGGATGCCAGCGCCTATTGCGATGAACTCGCGGCACGGCATGGCACACGCCCTTGGTTTGAACGCTGCGATGTCACCGACATTGCCGCGCTTCAGGCGGCGCTGGGCCGCGCGGCCGCCGCCAACGGCCCGATCACCGTATTGGTGAACAATGCCGCCAACGACCGCCGTCATACACTTGCGGGTATGACGCCGGCCGAATTCGACGAAACGATCAACGTCAATCTGCGTCACCATTTCTTTGCCGCGCAGTCGGTCGCGCCCGGCATGGCAGCGGCAGGGGGCGGATCGATCATCAACTATTCCTCGATCAGCTACATGATGGGCAATTCCGGTTATCCGGTCTATGCCGCGTCAAAATCCGCAATCACCGGCCTGACCCGCTCCCTCGCGCGGGAACTGGGGCCACAGAATATCCGCGTGAACGCGCTGATGCCCGGATGGGTGCTGACACAAAAGCAGCGCGACATGTGGGTGACGCCGGAAGGGCTGGCCTCGCATATGTCCCGGCAGGCGCTGCAACGGGAGTTGGACGAAGCCGATATGGTCGGACCGACGCTGTTCCTTGCCTCTGCCGCCAGTGCTGCGATGACAGGTCAGGCACTGGTTGTCGACGGCGGTGTCGTGGTGACAGGGTGAGAGTTTCAGCGGACTGGATCGCCGTCGACTGGGGCACGTCAAACCTCCGGGCATGGGCGATGGGCCCCCATGACAGTGTGCTGGCCGAAGGCGGATCGTCTGCGGGCATGGGCGCATTGACACCTGACGGGTTTGAGCCCGCCCTGTTGACGCTTGTGCTGGACTGGCTGGGGGACAAACCGGTCGATGTCATTGTCTGTGGCATGGCGGGGGCGAAACAGGGCTGGACGGAAGCGCCCTATCGTTCCGTTCCCTGTACGCCTCTGGATCCAACCGCTTCGGTTATGCCCGCCTGCACCGATCCCCGGCTGCGGGTGCGCATCCTTTCCGGACTGTCGCAGGCACGCCCCGCCGATGTGATGCGGGGCGAGGAAACGCAGATCGCCGGGTTTCTGTCAGACCGGCCGGATTTTGACGGCGTACTTTGCCTGCCCGGCACCCACACCAAATGGGCCCACATCAGCGCGGGTGAGGTGGTCAGTTTCCGCACCTTCATGACCGGGGAGATGTTCGCCCTGCTTTCCGCGCAATCCGTGCTGCGGCACGGGCTGAACGGCGACGGCGTGGATGTAGCAGCCTTTCTTGAGGCGGTTTCCGACACGATGTCGCGCCCGGAAACGCTGGCCGCACGCCTGTTCGGTATCCGGGCAGAGGGGCTTCTGGCCGGGCTTTCCCCGGCTGCGGCGCGGGGGCGGCTGTCCGGCCTGCTGATCGGGGCGGAACTCGCCGCCGCCCGCCCCTACTGGCTGGGGCAGCCGGTGGCGATCATCGGATCGGATGCGATGTCGCGCGCCTATCTGGATGCGCTGACCGCACAGGGGGCCAGCGCCGAAATCGCCGATGCCGCGCGGCTGACGCTTGCGGGCCTTGCCGCCGCTTACCGCCAGTTGAAGGGAAGATGATGACCGACCGCCGCCTGATCGCGATCCTGCGCGGGATCACGCCCCCGGATGCCGTTCCCGTAGCAACGGCGCTGATCGATGCGGGCATCACCCGTATCGAGGTGCCGCTGAACTCTCCCGATCCATACGACAGCATCAAGGCGATGGTGATGGCCTGCGGCGATCGCGCCACGATTGGCGCTGGCACCGTCCTGCGGGTCGAGGAGGTGACGCGTCTGCACAGGATCGGCGCGCGTCTGGTGGTTTCCCCCAATACCGACACCGCCGTCATCACCGCGACGAAACAGGCGGGCATGCTTTCGTATCCGGGCGTGTTCACTGCAACCGAATGCTTTGCGGCGCTGTCTGCGGGGGCAGACGGGCTGAAGATATTCCCCGCCTCGATCATGGGGCCTTCGGGCATCGCGGCGTTGCGGGCAGTGTTGCCGAAATCGTGCGAGGTTCTGGCCGTGGGCGGGGCTGGCCCTGCAAACTTTTCCGAATGGGCAAAGGCGGGCGCGGATGGCTTCGGCATCGGCACAGCGCTTTACAGCCCTGGCCTTTCGGCGTCTGAAGTCGCCGCCCGCGCCGCCGGACTGGTGTCGGCATATGATGGGGTATTCCGGTGACAGCCAATATCCATGATGCGCGGCCCTGTCTTCTGGGTGAAGGGCCGCTTTGGCATCCCGAACGCGGGCAATTGTTCTGGTTCGACATTCTGGGAAACCGGTTGTTGTCCCGGGATGACTCGGGCGCAGCACTTGAATGGGCGTTTGACGAAAACGTGTCGGCTGCAGGATGGGTGGATCAGGATACGCTTGTGGTCGCCTCCGAAACTGCCTTGCAATTATTCGACATTCCAACAGGCGAAACCCGCTTCTTATGTCCGTTGGAATCGGACAATTCCGACAATAGGTCGAATGACGGTCGCGCCGATCCGCAGGGTGGGTTCTGGATCGGCACCATGGACAAGCAGGAGCGTGGCCCGACGGGTGCAATCTATCGCTGGCATCGCGGAGAGCTTCGCAAGCTTTACGGCAACATCGCAATTCCGAACGCCATCGCTTTCGCCCCGGACGGCACGACGGCCTGTTTCGGGGACACGGCGCAAGGGATTGTCTGGCGCGTCGGTCTGGATGCCGACGGTTGGCCGACTGCCAAGCGGGAGGTGTTCATCGATTTCAAGCCGCTGGGCCTGAATCCCGATGGCGCGGTTTTCGATGCCGAGGGGAGGTTCTGGTGCGCACATTGGGGGGCCGGAATCATCGCAGCCTATGATGCAGAGGGTCGACAGGTTCACAGGGTCGAGGTTCCGGCGCGTCAATCCTCGTGCCCGGCGTTTGGAGGCGCCGATTTCGGCACGCTCTTCTGCACATCGGCGCAGAAGGGGCTGGACAGCGCGGTCCTTGCGGGGGAGCCCACCAACGGCCAGACCTTTGCCCTGCACGGCATCGCCAAGGGGCGCGCCGAATACCGGGTGATTATATGAACGGGCATTTCTTCACCCTGCCGAACGGGCGTGAAATCCGGCGCATCCTGTTGCGCGACGGGGAGCTGACGGCATCCGTCCTTACCCTCGGTGCCGTTCTGCAAGATCTGCGTCTGGCCGGAACGCCGTGGCCTTTGGTGCTGGGCAGCGAAACCCCTGCCGACTATCTGGGTCCGATGAAGTTCTACGGCGCGATTGTCGGCCCCGTCGCCAACCGCATTGCCGGGGCAAGTCTGGAGATCGGCGGGAAAACACATCGGCTGGAGGCGAACGAAGGGGGCCGCAACACCCTGCACGGCGGCGACTGCGGCACATGGGCCGCGATCTGGAAGGTTGCCGCACAGGGGCCTGCGCATGTGGTGCTGTCGCTTGACCTGGTGGACGGACATGGCGGCTTTCCGGGAAACCGCCGGATTCTTGCCGAATATCGCATCGTGCCGCCTGCAACGTTGTCTCTGGTGATGCTGGTCACCACTGACGCGCTGACGCCGATCAACCTTGCCCATCATGCCTATTGGAACATGGATGGGACGACCGATCTTTCGGGCCACAGGCTGACCATTGCGGCGGGCCATTATACGCCGGTTGATTCCACAAGCATTCCCACGGGGGAAGTCCGCGATGTGACGGGCACGGGATTTGATTTCCGGGCGGGTGCCGCCCTGCCCGCAGCGCAGGATATTGATCACAATTTCTGCCTTGCCGATGCCCGTAGGGCCCGCCCGGAACTCGCGGCAGAACTGCGGGGGCGGCGCGGCCCGATCCTGCGGATCGAAACGACGGAACCCGGCCTGCAAATCTATGATGCCGCGCGGATGAACACCGCCCCGCACATCGGCCTGATGGGTCAGCCCTATGGCCGTCACGCCGGACTGGCGATGGAGCCGCAGGGCTGGCCCGACGCGCCGCATCACCCCAACTTTCCCTCGATCCTGCTGGAGCCGGATCAGACCTACCGGCAGGAAACCCGGTTCATTCTTGGCCGCGACGGATCATGAATCGGTGGCAGCCCGATACCATCTGACGATGGCCGCCCGTTCCTGCGGTTCGATAAACGACAGGTTTCCGGGCGGCATGGCATCGGTCAGTCCGGCCTGAAGATAGATTTCCCGCGCGTGTCGCGCAATGTGGCCCGGCGTATCCAGACGCACGGCCTTGGGCGGCCAGTACATGCCTTCCCATCCCGGTTCGGCGGCATGGCACATGGAACAGCGGCCCATGACGATATTGCTGACCTCCTCGAACCCTTCAGCGTCGGCGAAGCGCTGTGCGGCGGGGGTCAGCGCCGCATCCCCTACCTCATCATGGAACATCGGCGCGGTCGAAAACCAGGCAATCACGATCATCAGGATCACGACGACGGCCCAGGTCCAGGTCGGATTGCCGGTCCGCGCATGACGGCTGTTGAAATAATGCCGGATCAATACCCCCACCAGAAAGATCAGGCTGGCGATGATCCAGTTCGCGTCGGAAGCAAAGGCCAGCGGGTAGTGGTTCGACAGCATCAGGAACACGACCGGCAGGGTCAGATAGTTGTTGTGCGTGGAACGTTGCTTGGCGATCTTGCCGTATTTCGGATCGGGCTTGCGCCCCGCTTTCAGGTCGGCCACCACCACGCGCTGGTTCGGCATGATGATGAAGAACACGTTGGCCGACATGATCGTGGCGGTGAAGGCCCCCAGATGCAGCAGCGCCGCACGGCCGGAAAACACCTGCGTATAGCCCCATGCCATTGCCACAAGTACAGCGAACAATGCCAGCATCAGCGCGGTCTGGTTCGCATCCACAAACGCCTTGCAGAGCGTGTTGTAGACAATCCAGCCCAGCGCCAGCGAGGCCATCGAGATCGCCACCGCCTGCCAGACAGCCAGTTCCGCCACGCCCGGATCAACCAGGAACAGCTCCGCACTCGCGTAATAGATCACCGCCAGCAGGGCAAAACCCGAAAGCCAGGTCGAATAGCTTTCCCATTTGAACCAGACCAGATGATCCGGCATCGCTGCGGGTGCGACGAGGTATTTCTGCACATGGTAGAACCCGCCCCCATGCACCTGCCACTCCTCGCCATCGGCGCCAGAAGCCAGGTTGCGGTCCCGGTGCAGACCAAGATCAAGCGCGATGAAATAGAAGGATGATCCGATCCACGCGATGCCGGTGACGACATGCGTCCAGCGCAGGGCAAAAGTCAGCCATTCCCATATCACGGCGGTTTCCGGCATGTCGCACCCCCTTCTTTCGCGGCAGCTTCCGAAATTCCGTCGCTGCCCGCAACTGCAGAGGCGGTGACAAGCCGACAGGCAAGCCTTGTCGGCATTTTCCGCACCGGTTAAGCAACGCCCTGCAAGGACACAGGATAAACATGATGCAACCTGCACTGGTCGTGACACTGCATGGCGTCGGTGCCTGGGGACGGGACATGAACCGGATGGTGGCGGGCCTGTCGCCCGCGCTTGTTTCGGCGGTGCCCGGGGTGGTCTTTGCCCAGCCCGATGCGCCCTTTCCGTTCGACGGCGGGCGCGACGCGCGGCAGTGGTTCAGCGTCGCGGGCGTGACGGCCGAAAACCGCCCCGGCCGCGTCGCCGCCGCACGGGCCGCCTTTGACGCGGTGCTGGAGCGGGAAATGGCCGCACATGGGTTGGCGGGGCGGCCTGACCGCGTGGCGCTGGCCGGATTTTCACAGGGCGCGATCATGGCGCTGGATGCGCTGGCCTCGGGCCGCTGGCCCGTCGCGGGTGTGGTGGCCTTTTGCGGCAGGCTTGCCATCGATGATATGGCGGACGCCCTGCCAAAAGCCCACGCCCTGCTGATTCACGGGCAGGAGGACGGGGTGATTTCGTGCCTTGAAAGCGAAAGTGCCGCCGAACGACTGGCAGGTTGCGGGGCCGATGTCACCTGCCGGATCGTGCCGCGTCTGGGCCATGATTTCAGCCCGGCAGGCCTGCAGGAAGCCGCGGAGTTTCTGGCCAGAAGCCTGGGCGTCTAGCTTCCCCGATAGGTCGAATAGCCAAAGGGCGACAGCAGAAGCGGCACATGATAATGCCCCGCCGCGTCCGGCACACCGAAGCGGATCGGGATTTCGTCAAGGAACAGCACGCCCGCACCTGTCTGCGCAGTGGCGCGCAGGTAATCCCCCGCCGCGAAGATCAGTTCATAGCTGCCTTCCTTCAGCGCCGCGCCTTCCAGCAGCGGCGCATCGGTGCGGCCATCGGCGTTCGTCACTGCCTCGGCGATGCGCTTGTGGCTGTTGCCGCTGACCCGGTAGAGCGTGATCTTCACCCCCGCCGCCGGTTTTCCCCGCGCGGTATCCAGCACATGTGTCGACAGCTTGCCCATCGGCCCCTCCCCTGTTGCGATCAGCCTAGCCGCGTGCGAATTATCCGCAACCGCCTTATGGATTTTCCCTGCGCGCCGCGCCATGCTGGCGGCATGAGTATCGACGCCCCCCGCTATCCCCGCGATTTCCGTGGCCACGGGCCAAACCCGCCCGACCCACAATGGCCGGGCGGTGCGAAGGTCGCCATCAGTATCGTGCTGAATTACGAAGAGGGTGGGGAAAACAACTTGCTGCACGGTGATGCCCAGTCAGAGGCATTCCTGTCCGACATCGCCGGGGCGGCGCCTTGGCCCGGAATGCGCCACTGGAACATGGAGTCGATTTACGACTATGGGGCGCGGGCCGGATTCTGGCGGCTGCACCGGCTGTTCACCGAACGCGGCCTGCCTGTGACGATCTTCGGCGTGACCACCGCGCTGGCCCGCAATCCCGAACAGGTGGCCACCATGAAGGCGGCAGGCTGGGAGATCGCCAGCCACGGCCTGAAATGGGTCGATCATCGCGATATGCCTGCGGAGGAAGAGGCGCGGCAGATCGCGGAGAGTTTACGGCTGCATGAAGAAGTGACCGGGGCACCGCCGCGCGGCTGGTACACCGGGCGCTGTTCGATGAACACCGTGCGACTGACAGCGGAAACCCGGAAACTCGACTGGATTTCCGATACCTACGATGACGACCTGCCCTATTGGCGGGAATATGGCGACCATGACCAGTTGGTGATCCCTTACACACTGGAAGCCAATGACATGCGCTTTGCCACCGCGCCGGGCTATATCAACGGCGAGCAGTTCTTTCAGTATCTGAAAGACACGTTCGACACGCTTTACGCCGAAGGTCAGCGAGGACAGGCGAGGATGTTTTCCATCGGTCTGCACAACCGCCTGATCGGTCGTGCCGGCAAGATTGCCGGGCTGATCCGGTTTCTGGACCATGTGCAGGCGCAGTCTGGCGTATGGTTCGCCACGCGCGGACAGATCGCCGAGCACTGGCGGACCACGCATCCGCACAAGCGATGGGAGCGCCCTTCGCAGATGACCCGCGACAGGTTCGTCGAACGCTTCGGGTCTGTGTTCGAGCATTCGCCGTGGATCGCGGAAAGAGCCTGGGCGCTGGAACTCGGCCCGGCGCATGACAGCGCGACCGGGCTGCATAATGCGCTGGCCCGCATGTTCCGCTCTGCCAGCCAAGAAGAACGCCTCGGCGTCCTGCGCGCCCATCCCGATCTTGCGGGAAAACTTGCCGCAGCAAAACGCCTGACGGTGGAAAGCACCGCCGAACAGGCCAGCGCCGCGCTGGATGCGTTGACAGATGCCGAACGCGCCACCTTTGAAAGGCTGAACGCGGACTATACTGCCAAGCATGGCTTTCCGTTCATCATTGCCGTGCGGGACAATACGAAGGACAGCATCCTTGCCGCCTTTCACACCCGCATCGGCAACAATTCTGCAACCGAATTCACCACCGCCTGCGCGCAGGTCGAGCGTATCGCCGAACTTCGTCTGAAGGACATGCTGCCATGACTGACAAACCCGGCGCATATTTTGTACCACCCGGTGGATTGCCACCGCAGACCGCGCTGATGACGGGTCGCGCCGTGTTCACCGATGCCTATTGCTTCATCCCCAGGGGCTGCTTTTCAGACATTGTCACCAGCTATCTGCCCGGATGGGACAAGACGAAGCTTTGGCTGATCGCCCGCCCGATGAGCGGGTTTGCTGAAACCTTCAGCCAGTATGTGATGGAGGTGGCCCCCGGTGGCGGATCCGACATGCCTGATGCCGAGACAGGTGCGGAACACTGGCTGTTCTTTACAGGCGGGCTGGCAACGCTGACCATAGACGGCAAGGGCCATGATCTGGAAGCGGGCGCTTACGCCTATATCCCCCCCGGTGCGAAGTGGACGCTGCTGGCAGAGGGGACGACGCCAACCCGTTTTCACTGGCTGCGCAAGCTTTATGAACCTGCCCCGGCCCTGCCTGTGCCACAGGCCTTTGTCACGTCTGACCGCGCCGTCGAACCCGTCGCCATGCCCGATACGGCGGGCCGATGGTCCACCACCCGCTTCGTGGACCCTGCGGACCTGCGCCATGACGCCCATGTCAACATCGTCACTTTTCAGCCGGGCGGTCTGATCCCTTTCGAGGAAACCCATGTGATGGAACACGGGCTTTATGTGCTGGAAGGCAAGGCTGTCTATAAACTGAACCGCGACTGGGTAGAGGTAGAGGCAGGCGATTTCATGTGGCTGCGCGCCTATTGCCCGCAGGCCTGCTATGCCGCTGGTCCCGGCCCGTTCCGCTATCTGCTGTACAAGGATGTGAACCGCCATGCGAAACTGCGCGGCCCGGGTGCCTTCGGGCGCTGACAGCGCTTTTCTTTCGACCCATGTGTCCTGGATTTGCCTTCGGGCTGATGGACCGGCGTCCCCTGCGGTGTGCGACACATGACCGCCCGTTTGATCCATGCGGAACCGCTGACCGGCGCAGCCTTTGCGCCGTTTGGCGATGTGCTGGACGCCACGGGGGAATTTCGCGCGATCAATGCCGGTTTTTGCCGCCGCCATCACGACCGGGCGCGGATTGATTTCGCGGAGGGACGCGCGGGCATATCGATCTTTGATGCCGTGCCGCGCGCCCTGCCCTACAGCCTTGATCTGATCGAACGTCATCCATCGGGAAGCCAGGCCTTCATCCCGATGACGGCCATGCCCTTTCTGGTGATCGTGGCCGAAAGCCCGGATGACCGGCCCCGTGCCTTTCTGACGAACGGCGCCCAAGGCATCAACCTGCATCGGGGCAGGTGGCACGGCGTGCTGACTCCCCTTTCCGCACCCGGACTTTTCGCCGTGGTGGATCGCATCGGGGACGGGGCGAACCTGGAAGAGCATCGCTATGCCCAGCCCTGGACAGTGCTACCGCCGGATACCCGCAAAATGCCCTGAACACATGGCTTTACATTTCCGATAAATTAAGTAAGTATTTTGTTGCCAAGCCAGCAGACGCATAGCCAAGGCCGATCCGCAACCCCCTTCCCGTGAGGATGCCATGAACGCGCCCGTTACCGCCCTGCTGCAAAACCGCCTGAATGCCCTGCCAGCCAATGCCCTGCCCGTCCATGACGCCTATGATCTGACCAAAAGCATGGGACAGGCCCATATCCTGCTTTCCGGGCAGGTCTATACGCTGCGCATCACCAAGGCGGGCAAGCTGATCCTGACAAAGTAGCGCGTCTCACATCGTCGCCCCCACCTGCCACGGCACGAATTCGTTGTCGCCAAGGCCCAGCGTCTCTGATTTCGACTTTTCGCCAGAAGCGACAGCAAGCATCCTTGTCAGGATCTCTTGCCCCTTGTCCTGCAAGCTGACCCCCTGCGACAGCACATCGCCCGCGTTGATGTCCATGTCCTCGGGCATCTGGCGGAAGAGCGCGTCATTGGTCGCCACCTTGATTGTGGGCGCGGGTTTCGATCCGAAGGCCGATCCACGCCCAGTGGTGAAGACAACAAGCTGCGCGCCGCCGGCGATCTGGCCGGTGGCCGAAACCGGATCATATCCGGGCGTATCCATGAACACGAACCCGGGCGCCGTCACCTGTTCGGCATAGTCGTAGAACGCGGTCAGCGGCGTCGACCCGCCCTTGGCCGCAGCACCGAGTGACTTTTCAAGGATGGTCGTCAAGCCCCCCGCCTTGTTGCCTGGGCTTGGGTTGTTGTCCATGCTGCCACCGTTCATCGCGGTGTAGCCTTCCCACCACTTGATGCAGTCGATCAGGCGTGTGGCAACATCCGTGCTGGCCGCACGTCGCAGCAGCAGTTGCTCTGCCCCGTAGATTTCGGGGGTTTCCGACAGGATCGCCGTGCCCCCCAGACCCACCAGCAGGTCAGAAGCCACGCCCAGCGCCGGATTGGCGGTGATGCCGGAATAGCCATCGGACCCGCCGCATTGCAGGCCCACCTTCAGTGCAGAAGCCGGGCAGGTTTCGCGCCGCGCCCGGTTCACTTCGGGCAGCAGGTCGCGCACCATCGCCTTGATCGCCTCGACCGTGGCCCGCGTCCCGCCGGTTTCCTGTATGGTCAGGCCATGGAATCTTTGCGCGCCCCCTGCGCCAAAGGCCTGCTGCATCCGGGCGACCTGCATCACCTCGCACCCCAGCCCGACGAAGACAGCCGCACCCACGTTGGGATGCGTGGCATGCCCCCACAGCACCCTTTGCAGCATGTCGAAGCCGCGCCCCTCTGCAGCCATGCCGCAGCCGGAGCCATGGGCAAAGGCGACGATGCCGTCGACGTTGGGAAAATCCGCCAGCAGGCCGGAGTTTTCGATCTCAAACGCCGCGCGGCGAATAACGGTAGCGGAACAGTTCACCGTGGCACAAAGCGCGATGTAGTTCCGCGTGCCGACCTGACCGTTGGCGCGGCGGTAGCCCTGAAAGGTCATCGGCGGCACGCTGGGGATGGCGGCGCGTGCCCGATCAAGATCGATGCCGATCCGGTAATCCGTATCATGATCGGAAAAGGCGCAGTTGTGGCTGTGGACATGCGCGCCTGCCGGTATGTCGACGGTAGCGTGGCCGATGATCTGGCCGAATTTCACGATGGCCTCACCCGCCGCGATATGGCGCCGCGCCAGCTTGTGCCCCCCCGACACCGGCCCTGCCAAGGGCGCGCCGATTCCCAGCGGATCGGCCCCCGCAGCAACACGAAGCGGCAGGATGGCGACGGTATCGGCAGGGTTCAGGATCAGCGGGTCGGGCATCATGTCCTCGGGTATGAAATTGCCCGTTGCCGGGCGTCGGCATGGCGAAATGTTTATACCTCATCAATGATTTTACCAGCGAAACATTCATTCATCAGCCGAATGCGCCTCCGGCAATCGGTTTGACCTCGGCGGAGGATGCGCGGATAAGTCGGACCATGGCCAGACCGCGCGACTCGGATGCCGGGGCCACGGAACGACCGAAGATGAACGCCCCACAAGAACCGCTGGTCCAGAATGTCGTGACGCCGTTCCCGGCCAGAAGGCCGGATCGATCCGATCCCGATGCGCTGATCCGCTTTGCCGTCGACCGGCTGTCCCTTCAGCCCGATGGCTGGCGCAGTCTGGTGCGCGATCTGGCGCAGCTTTGGCCAGCAACACCCGCGCTGGAGCTGAGCTTTGTTCTGGTCAGCGCGGCGGAAACCCTGCTGGCCGCCGACCCGCGCCCGATCGGGGCCGAGGCACAGTCACGCCACGCCTACAAGCTGGCCGCGCTGGTGGCGCTGGATGTCTATGCCATGCAGGTGACCGGTCGCAACGCTGACACCGCCGCCGACCTGCACCGCTACTGGACCGAGATCGATCCGTATTTCCTGCGGCTGTAGGGTTCGCGACATGCTTCTGCAGGGTGAAAACAAAGGGACGCCGAAGCGTCCCTTTTCAATCACTGATCCAGGAAACTCCGCAGCTTCCTGCTCCTTGACGGATGCTTCAGCTTCCGCAGCGCCTTGGCCTCGATCTGCCGGATCCGTTCCCGCGTCACGCTGAACTGCTGGCCGACTTCCTCCAGCGTGTGATCGGTGTTCATCCCGATGCCGAAGCGCATGCGCAGCACCCGTTCCTCGCGCGGGGTCAGCGATGCCAGAACCCGCGTCGTGGTTTCCTTCAGGTTTTCCTGAATGGCGCTGTCCAGCGGCAGGATCGCATTCTTGTCCTCGATGAAATCGCCAAGCTGGCTGTCTTCCTCGTCGCCAATCGGGGTTTCCAGCGAAATCGGTTCCTTGGCGATCTTCATCACCTTGCGGACCTTTTCCAGCGGCATCTGCAGTTTCTCGGCCAATTCTTCCGGCGTCGGTTCGCGGCCGATTTCGTGCAGCATCTGGCGGCCAGTGCGGACAAGCTTGTTGATCGTTTCGATCATATGCACCGGAATACGGATGGTGCGGGCCTGATCGGCGATGCTGCGCGTGATTGCCTGCCTGATCCACCATGTCGCATAGGTCGAAAACTTGTAGCCGCGCCGGTATTCGAACTTGTCGACGGCCTTCATCAGGCCGATGTTGCCTTCCTGAATAAGATCAAGGAATTGCAGCCCGCGGTTCGTGTATTTCTTGGCGATGGAAATCACCAGACGCAAGTTCGCCTCGACCATTTCCTTCTTGGCCTGACGGGCTTCCTTCTCGCCCTTCTGGACCTGATTGACGATACGGCGGAATTCGGTGATGTCGACGCCGACATACTGGCCGACCTGCGCCATTTCCGCGCGCAGGTCTTCCACCTTGTCGCGGCTCTTCTCGATCAGCGCCTGCCAGCCGCGCCCAGCCTTGGCCGCCATGCGGTCCAGCCAGGCCGGATCAAGTTCATAGCCGCGATATTCGTCGATGAATTCGCGGCGATTGATGCGGGCCTGATCGGCCAGCTTCACCATGTTGCTGTCGATCGACATGATCTTGCGGTTGATGCCGTAAAGCTGGTCGATCAGCGCTTCGATCCGGTTGTTGTGCAGATGAAGTTCGTTCACGAAAACAACGATTTCCGACCGAAGCTTCTGATAGGCGGCTTCGTCCTTTTTGGTAAAGCTGCCGTCTTCGTTCAGCGTCGCCGACATGCGCTGGTCCTGCATTTCGGCCAGCTTTGTATAGTCGCGCGCGATCAGGTCCAGCGTTTCCAGAACCTTCGGCTTCAGCGCGGCCTCCATCGCGGCCAGCGACATGTTGGAGGCTTCGTCATCCTCCTCATCATCGCTTTCGCGCATGATCGGATTGCCGTCCGCATCCAGTTCAGGCTCTTCACTGCCGGCGCGCGGGGCCGCGGCCGATACGTCCAGCCCCTCGACAACCGCGCCTTCCATTTCCTCGTCGCCGTCCAGCGACCGGCCGAATGTGGCCTCAAGGTCGATCACATCGCGCAGAAGAATGTCTTCGGACAGAAGTTCGTCGCGCCAGATGGTGATCGCCTGAAAGGTCAGCGGGCTTTCGCAAAGCCCCTGGATCATCGTGTTGCGGCCCGCCTCGATCCGCTTGGCGATGGCAATCTCGCCCTCGCGGCTCAGCAGTTCGACGGAACCCATCTCGCGCAGATACATGCGCACCGGATCGTCGGTGCGGTCCAGCGTTTCCGAGGTTGATGTCGCCAGCGCCACCTCGCGGGATGTCGATGCCTCGACAAGCTCGCCCGCGCTTTCGCCTTCTTCGGCCTCTTCATTCTCGATGACGTTGATGCCCATTTCGGACAGCATCGACATCACGTCCTCGATCTGCTCGGACGAGGCCTGTTCGGGCGGCAGCACCGCATTCAACTGGTCGTAGGTGATATAGCCGCGTTCACGCGCATCCGCGATCATCCGCTTGACGGCAGCCTGGCTCATATCAAGGGAGCCGTCGCTTTCCAGTTCGTCGGGCTTGCTGTCGTCGCTGTCTTTGTCGGCCATGTGCTCTCCTCGGTCGGCGGGCGAATCACTCCCGCCGCTGTAACGACTCAATAGCGCGAATCACGGGCAGGAAAAGGGATCAGCCCCGATTCTTTACCCAGACCTGACTGTCGATCATGTTTTGCAACGTCTTCGACAGCGATTCGCGATCTTCTCCGGCGTCTTCGACATCGTCGGAACGGGGCTTCTGTGCCCGTTGGACGGCCTGCGATGCCTCACGCAACCTCCAGGTCACGCCTTCATCGGCCAGACCATCCAGGTCACCGGCAGCATCCTCGATTTCCGCACGCGCCCCGCGCCGCGCCGACAGCTTCGCAAGCTCTTCCGCAAGGCACATCATGGCCATCTGGGTATCTTCGGTGTTGCGGACGGGTGGGGTTATGGCGACGTGGGAAAGCGCCAGAAGCTTTTCAAGGGCATCGGACGCAGAGGCGCGAATTTTTTCGCCAGCGGTTTCCGGACTGACATGCGCCACAGACAGGATGACGCTCTGCAGGTGGTCGTGATCAGGGGTCGCGAAATCGACCCGTTCCAGCGCGGATTCGAACTGGGCGATCAGAACCGGGTGGCGGACGCAGATGGCAAGGATGGTCGCCTCGCGCAGGAAATCCTCGACCCCGCTGCCCTCTGCCTGCGCGAGAAGCGAGTTTCGCGTGCCCTCCGTGGGCACTGCGGGGGGCTGCCACGCCGCCCCGCGCCGCGGCGGGCGCAATGTGCCGTTCCGCGGGGGCTGGCGCAGACCGGCGCCCCCGAACAGTTCCTGCCGCAGGGTGCGGATGGCTTCGCCGTAGTGCGCGCGGATCGACGGGTCGGCAATACGCGCGATGGCAGCGCGCAAGGTCTTGTCCAGCGCGGCCTTGCGTTCGGGGCTGTCGAATACCTTGCCATCGGTTTCCCGCTGCCACAGCAGACGCACCATCGGCTGCGCCTCCGCAAGCAGCTTTTCCATGGCGCCCCGCCCCTCCGACCGGATCACATCGTCGGGGTCCTGACCCTGCGGCATCAGGGCAAAGCGCAGGCCATTCCCGGCCTCGAGCAGCGGCAGGGCAAGGTCGATCACCCGCAGCGCGGCGCGAATACCCGCCGCATCGCCATCCAGCGCGATGACAGGCTCGGGGTGAATGCGCCACATCAGGCGAAGCTGGTCCTCGGTCACCGCCGTGCCCAGCGGGGCCACGGCGCCGGTGAACCCCGCCTGAACCAGCGCGATCACGTCCATATAACCTTCGGCGACAATCAGGGGCTGACCCTTGCCCGCCGCTTCCCGCGCCGGGCCATGGTTATAAAGGTTGCGGCCCTTGTCGAACAGCGGCGTTTCGGGGGAATTGTAATATTTCGCCTTTGCATTCGCATCCATGGCGCGCCCGCCAAACCCGATGGCCCGCCCCCGCCCGTCCCGGATCGGGAACATGATCCGGCCCCGGAATCGGTCATAAGGTGCGCCGCCATCGTCCGATTTCGCGCACAGTCCAGCCTCGATCAGCAACTCTGCGGCGACCCCCTTGGCGGTCAGGGCGGAATAAAGCCCCTGCCGTGTATCGGGGGCAAAGCCGATCTCGAACCTGTCACGCCCGGCCTGATCCAGCTTGCGCCGATCCAGATAGGCGCGGGCATCCGCAGCGGCGGACGTGTTGATCTGCATCCGGTAATGCTGCACCGCCTGCTCCATGACGGCAGTCAGTTCACTGCGCCGGTCGGCCCGCTGTGCGGCCACCGGATCGCGGGCGGGCATCGGCATCCCGACCTCGCGCGCCAGAATCTCCACCGCCTCCATGAAACCGACATTCTCGGTTTCCCGCACGAAAGAAATCGCATCGCCCTTGGCGTGGCAGCCGAAGCAGTAATAATAGCCCTTGCGGTCATCCACATGGAACGACGCGCTTTTTTCCTGATGGAACGGGCATGGCGCCCACATGTCCCCCTTGCCGGGGTTCGACTTGCGTGCATCCCACACGACCTTGCGGCCGACGACCTGCACCAGCGAAAGCCGGGTGCGCAGCTCATCAACAAAGTTCGGAGGCAGACTCATGGCCAAAAAAATCCCATGCCTGGCAGAATGCCGGTTTAGCGGCGGGATTCCAAGTCACGTCCCGGCTGCCAACCGCGCCGCAACACCGGTCATCGCCCGCGACAACTCCGCAACCGCCGTACGGGCCATCGACCGGAACACGAGAATACGCAGCGTTTCCGTTTCCCGTCGCAACAAAATGGCCTGCATATGCCCGATCATGCTGCGCGCTGCCGATCCGAACGGAAAGGCGATGTCGCGCAGGTCCAGCGGGCAAATCCGCGCCATGACCTGATCCAGCCCAACCCCCGACAGATCCATTCCCGCCCAACCATCGGTCTGGTCGGTCAGTGCCGCCACACCCGCCAGCCGCGCAGGGGGCATGGCACCGCACAGAAAGGCCACCGAATGACCGGCCCAGAAAATTTCGGCTGGACCTGTCTGCGCCTGCTGCCACTGCCCGGCCACCGGATAACGCAGGCCCAGCGGCTTCAGTGCCGTTGTCACGTTGCGAACCTTTCCCGCATATGGCGCGACCGAAGTCATCAGGGCCGGTTCTGCCGCAGCCAGCCGCCATGGGCCGGATTCAATTGGCAACAGCGCAGCAAGCGCCGGAGTTTCAATCAGACTGGCCACGCATCCGCCCCCCGCCGCTGTCATAGGCTTCCGTCCGGGTCACTTCTACCAACATATCCTGATGCCGCATGTGATCGACGAGACGAAGCACCTCCCCCACCCGCGCACGACCGTTGCTGACCAGCGCCAGACCCACCGGGTGCCGCAGGGAAACGGCAAAACAGGCCGATGTGACATGGCCAAGATCGCTGGCGGGCGAGACCGGCCCTTCGCGCGGATAAAGTTTTGCCCCAGCCATGAAAGCCCCGTGCCCGGTCATCGGGCGCAGCCCCACCAACTGGTGACGATCAGGTCCGTTCAAGCCCGGCCGCATGGCAGCGGCGCGACCGATGAAGTCTTTCTTCGTGCTCATCATCCCCTGCAACCCCAGATCAAAGGCGGTTGCGCGCCCGTCGATTTCGGCATGGGTGATGAATCCCTTTTCGATGCGCAGCACATTCAGCGCCTCCAGCCCATAGGCGCCGCCGCCCAAAGCCTCTGCCCGCGCGACCAGACTGCCGAACAGCGCCGCGCCATATCGGGCCGGAACGGCGATTTCATACCCCTCCTCGCCCGAGAACGAGATGCGGAAGACACGCGCGGAAGCCCCATGAATGGACAGTTCCTGACAGGCCATGAAGGGCAAGGCTTCAACGGGCAAGGGATCATCCAGCAAGCTGTTCAACAAGCGGCGGGCCAGCGGCCCCGCCACGGCGAACTGGGCCCAGCTTTCAGTGACAGAGATCATCCCCAGATCCCACCCGGCGCGATGGGCCTGATGGATGAACTCCAAATGCCGCATCACCTGCCCCGCCGCGGCCGTCGTCGTGGTGACAAGGAAATGCGTCTCACCCAGCCGCGCGCAGGTGCCGTCATCCATCACCATGCCGTCTTCGCGCAGCATCAGCCCATAGCGGACGCGGCCCACTGGCAGCGTGGACATGGTGTTGCTGTAGATGAAATCAAGAAAACGGGCCGCGTCCGGCCCCTGCACATCGATCTTGCCAAGGGTCGAAACATCGCAAACCCCGACCGCCTGCCGGATATGCCGCACCTCGCGGTCACAACTGTCGCGCCATGTTACCTCTCCTGTGCGGGGGAAGTAGCTGGGGCGATACCACAGGCCAGCCTCGATCATCGGCGCGCCCCTTGCAAGCGCCGCATCGTGGCTGGTGGTGAAACGCTGGGGCGCGAAACCTTCGCCCCTGCCCCCTGCCCCCAGTGCCGCGATGGAAACGGGGGTATAGGGCGGGCGGAAAGTGGTGGTGCCGGTTTCGGCGATGCCGCGCCCGGTCGCATCGGCCAGCACCGCCAGCGCCGCGACCGATGACCCCTTGCCCTGATCCGGGGCCATGCCCTGCGTGGTGTAGCGCTTCATATGCTCGACCGAGACAAACCCCTCCTGCGCGGAAAGACGTACATCTTTCGTGGTCACGTCATTGGCAAGGTCCAGCCAGGCGCAGGTCTTGCCCGGCACCTCCCAAAGCGGATGGATGTGATAGGTTGCATCTTCTCCGTCCGGGATCGCGGGTTTCGCGGGCTTAAGGCCAAGCTCTCTGGCCGCAGCCATGCCCGCAGCCGCGCCTTCGGCAAGGGCTGATGCCGTAGTGAAGGCACCGTTGGCCGCACCTGCCGCCACCAACCCCGGAACGGCACCGGGTTTGGGCACAAAGGCCGCGATGTCGCCGCGCCAGTCCGGCCGCCCGTTCATGTGGCAGGTCAGATGCAGCGCCGGGTTCCAGCCGCCGGACACCGCAAGGCAATCCGCCTCGATCCGCCAGATGCGGCCCTCGTGCTCTACCGTTATTTCGCGCAGGCCGATACGGCCGCGCGTGCCCACGATCCGCCCGCCATCAAGGCATCTGATGCCTGTTGGGGCGGCTATTCCCTTGCGCGGGTCTACCATCGCCACGATCTCGGCACCCGCAGCGGCAAGGTCGCAGGCCGTGCGAACTCCGCCGTCATTATTGGCAAAGACTGCCACACGCTTGCCAGCCAGCGCCCCCCAGCGGTGAAGATAGGTCCGTGCTGCCCCGGCCAGCATGACGCCGGGCCGGTCATTATCGGGAAAGGCGACGTGACGCTCGTGCGCACCCGACGCCAGCACAGCCCGCTTCGCCACGATCCGCCAGAAGCATTCGCGCGGAAGCTCGGGGCCGGGCCGGTCAAGATGCAGCGCCACCCGCTCCAGCGCCCCATAGGTGCCGTGATCATAGGCACCAATAACGGTGGTTCGTCGCATAAGCCGGACATTGGGAAGCGTGCCGAGTTCCGCCACCACACCCGCAACCCAATCCGCTGCGGGTACGCCGCCCAGCGTTTCATTTTCGGCAAGCAGCCGCCCGCCAAAAGCCATATCCTCTTCGGCAAGGATCACATCTGCCCCTGCCCGGCCCGCCACCAGCGCCGCCATAAGCCCGGCGGGGCCGGAGCCGATCACCAGCAGATCGCAGAAGGCATGGGCCTTTTCAAAAGGTGCTTCCTCTGCCGTACGTGGCAACCGCCCAAGCCCGGCGGCACGACGGATCAGCGGTTCGTAGAGCGACTCCCAGAACGCTCGGGGCCACATGAAGGTCTTGTAATAGAAGCCGGCGCCGAAGAAGGGCGACAGCAGGTCGTTCACCGCCATCAGGTCGAACCGGGCAGAGGGCCAGCGGTTCTGGCTGCGCGCGGCAAGGCCGGTGTAAAGTTCCTGCATCGTGGCGCGGACGTTTGGCGTTGCATGATCGCCGCGCATCACCTCGACCAGCGCGTTCGGTTCTTCGGACCCTGCCGCAAAGATGCCGCGCGGGCGGTGATACTTGAAGCTGCGGCCCACCACGCGGACATCATTGGCGATCAGGGCAGAGGCGAGCGTATCGCCGTAAAAGCCCTGATAGCTGCGGCCATCGAAGCTGAAGCTGACCGGGCGCGTGCGGTCGATGCTGGTGCCGCCCGAAACTCTCATGCGCGGCGCTCCTTCACCAGCCGCACCGAATGCACGGCATGGGTCACGGTATCGCGTTCCACCAGCAGCCAGGCGGAACAGCCCAGTTCGTGATACCACAGGTCGCGCGTGATCCCGGCGGGGTTGTCGCGGTTGTGCAGATGCTCGTCCCATGCCTGCGGGTCGTGGGTCGCCGGGCGGCGCAGGTAATCCTCTGCCCCGTAGTAGGTGAACTCCCGCCGGTCACGCTCGCCGCAAAGGGGGCAGGTCAGGCGCATGGCTGTTGTCCGTTGGTGAAGACGTGGCCAGGTGCCCCCCCACCCTCTCCCTCCCCCACGAGGGCGGAGGGAAGCTCGGAGGAGGCAG
>JBOFCO010000107.1:0-9180 GCA_051646105.1 Paracoccaceae bacterium | reverse complement strand
ATGACTATCGCACGCGCGATCTCGACACGCTCTTTGGGCGGGTTCGGGTCAAAGCCGCGCGCTTGCGCCGCTGTTCTTGTGATGCCACGTCAGCGGCGATGCCCGGCGGACCTATTTCTCCGCTGGCCTATTTCTTTCCTGACCGGGCTACCCCGGAGCTGCAGCGGCTCCATGCGGAACTCGGGTCCCGGCATTCCTTTCGCGAAGCCGCGCGGCTGATGAAAAGCTTCCTCCCCTGCCATCCGCCCCATCACACCACGGTGCGTGACCGGTTGGGAAGAGTAGCCACTGCGCTCGAGAAAAATCGAAGGGCATCAGGCGATCCCGTTGAAGCACCGCCCAAAGGTGGTTTGACGGTTTTTCTGGACGGTGCGCATATCCGCTGTCGACCGGAGTATCAGCAGCGACACCTGGATCTTGTGGTCGGTAAGATTGAAAGTCGCAATATGTGCCGACGATTTGGCCTGGTCGCCAATGCGACGGCATCGCCAGGCAGCCGGATGCGAGAAGAGCTGTCAGACTTTGGATGGAAGCCGGGCCGTCTGTTGACGGTAATCTCTGATGGAGAGCTTGCTCTCCCGAACCTCATACGGAATGCCATGGGTGGCGACGGGCAAGTGAAGCATATCCTCGACTGGTGGCACATCTCGATGCGCATTCGACATGTCGAGGCCGCCGTTCAGGGTCTGGTCCAGATACCGGGATTCACTGGAATCCCGGTGCTGTTCCAGCGCCCCGCGAAAAGCCTCCGCTGGTGGCTTTGGCATGGCAGAGCATGGGTCGCGGAAACATTTCTGAAGACGCTCATGCATGATTGCACCCGCCTCGCTGAGGAGCCTCTGGCTGTCCGCACCGCTGCCGCTCGTGTGCAGGCCCGCTGCGAGACACTGTACACCTACCTCGCGAACAACATGGAATCCCTCGTCGACTATGGCCGACGCTACCGTAACGGGCTGCCCATCTCGTCATCTCGTGCCGAAGGATCAGTCGATGACATTGCAAATGCCCGCATGGGAAAGCGCAGAAGGATGCGGTGGTCGCCCAAAGGGGCTCACCGAGTAGCCGTCACAAGGGCCGCAGTTCTCGATGGTCGGCTGACCGTCGCAAACAGAAAACGCGCGGCATGACCCCCATGTTTTGTCCACTCCCTCCCGACGATCCGCCCTTCAGTCTTTACGGCTTGCCGCGCGTGGTTTCGACCGCCGCCGATATCCGCGCGATTTTCGCGTCTCCCGATTGCCAGGCCAATGGGTTGACCTTTTGCACCGGGTCGTTCGGGGTGCGGGCGGATAATGATCTGGTGGCCATGGTCCGTGAATTCGCCCCGCGTATCCACTTTGTGCATCTGCGCAACGTCACCCGTGAACCGGATGGGTCGTTCCATGAGGCGGATCATCTGGGCGGATCGACGGACATGCCCGCCGTTGTCATCGCGCTGATGCAAGAGCAAGAGCGCCGCAAGGCCGAAGGTCGCGCCGACTGGCATCTGCCGATGCGGCCCGATCATGGGCATCTGCTGGCCGATGATATTGGCAAGGCGCGGATCAATCCCGGCTATTCCCTGATTGGCCGTCTGAAAGGCATGGCAGAACTGCGCGGTGTCATGCACGGGGCCGCCGCGATGCACAAAATGCTTTCCCCATGACGCATGGCGTGACCTGTCCTGGCATGGCGGCGGGTTGCCCACGCGCTTGGGGATAGTCGCGGCGGCTTGAAGGTCGTCAATCGGGCGTCATCCGGGCGGCTTGGGCCGGATCAGCGCAGGCAGGGTGCATTTCGGGATTGCCTGCACCCCGCTTGCATGCCATCTACCGTGCATTCCCACGCAGCCGCGCCGGTCGGCCGAACGGATTGTCCATGGTTACCATCAAACAAATTGCAGACGCCGTAGGGGTGTCTTCGGCCACTGTGTCGCGCGTGCTGAATTTTGACAGCACGTTGTCGGTCAGTGCCCAGACTCGCAAGTCCATCGTCGAGACGGCCGAGGCGCTGAACTATGCCACGCCCCGCAACCGCGATCGCAAGTCCGACCAGACAAGGCTTGGACAAAAGATCGCGCTGGTGCATTTTCTGCGCCCGGACCAAGAGTTGGTGGACCCCTATTATGTCGGCATCCGGCTGGGCATCGAAAGCCGCTGCTATGAGCTGAAACTTGAGGCGATGCAGGTCTATCACACCGATTCCGTGCCAGACCCCGCGCTGTTGAAAGCCGCAGCCGGGGTGATTGTCATCGGCCTGCACAGCGGTGCGGAAATCGACTGGGTCATGTCGCATAACCCCAATGTCGTGTTTGCGGATTTCTCTCCGGTTGGTGATGAACATGACAGTGTTCGCAGCGATCTGGATCTGGCGATGCGCAAATTGTTGCAGGCCCTGGATGATCAGGGCTATCGGCGGATGGCGTTCATCGGCTGGGATATTGCCAGTTCCCGCAGCACCACCAGCATCTCTGATCGTCGTCTGCCCGCCTATCAGGATTGGATGCGCGCCAAGGGTCGGTACGAGCCTGACCTGTGCCGCATTGGCTATAACACCGAACAAAGCGGTTACGAGTTGACGCTGAACCTGCTGCAAAGCGGCGCGCGGCCTGATGCCCTGATTACAGGCAACGACAATATGGCGGTGGGGGCCTATCGCGCCATTCACGAATCCGGCCTGAAAATTCCGGGTGATATTGCCGTGGCCAGCTTTAACGACATTCCTGTGGCGCAGTTTCTTAATCCGCCGTTGACCACCGTGCGGTTGCCTGCCGAAGAGATTGGGCAGAATGCGGTGGATCTGCTGTTTGAGCAGTTGTCGGGGCGCAGCACGCCCAAATGCATCCTGCTGTCGTCGCGTGTGATCCTGCGGGCAAGCACGCGCGGCAAGGGGAAGTCGGGCGTGAAGTAAAATTTTACTAAATTTACTTGCGCGACGTATCGGAACGCGCTAGCCTTCCAGTTGCGAGACCAGAAAATGAGTCTCGGTCATGGGAGGAAAACATGAATCAAATGCTTATCCGCGCGCGAAAGTCGGTCTTCTTGGCCACCGGCATCAGCCTGCTGGCGATGACGTCGGCCTTGGCAGGAGAAGTCACAGTCTGGAGCTGGGACCCGAATTTCAACGGCGCGACGATGAAAGAGGCGGCGGCCCGTTATTCAGCTTCGCACCCCGATATGACGATCAATCTGGTTGATTTCGCCAAGGCAGACCTTGAACAGAAGCTGCAGGCGCAATTGGCATCCGGCACCACCGAGGGCCTGCCGGACATCGTGCTGATCGAAGATTATGGCGCCCAGAAATACCTGCTGTCCTTCCCCGGCGCGTTTGAGCCGCTGAATGGCAAGATCGACTACAGCGGCTTTGCCCCCTACAAGGTTGAGCTGGCCACCGTAGACGGCAACACCTATTCGATGCCCTTCGATTCCGGCGTGACCGGCCTGTTCTATCGCACCGACATTCTGGCCGAAGCGGGTTATTCCGCCGCCGATCTGCAAGACATTGACTGGGACCAGTTTATTGAAATCGCCAAAGTGGTGAAGGAAAAGACCGGCCATCCGATGTTGGGCGTGGATCTGAACGACGCCGGGGCGCTTCGGATTTTGCTGCAATCCATGGGCGGCTGGTATTTCACCGCCGATGGCCAGCCGGCGATTGCGGGTGATGCCAAGTTCAAGGCGGCGCTGTCCACCTATGCCAAGCTGTTGCAGACCAAGGAAATCTACAAGCCGGTGTCTGGCTGGACGGAATACACCGGCGGTTTTGTCAGTGGCGAAGTGGCCTCTGTCTTTACCGGCGTCTGGATGACGGCCACGATCAAGGCCGCCAACATGTCGGGCCAGTGGGGCGTGGCCCCGTTGCCGAAAATGCCGGGTGTCGAAGGTGCGACCCATGCTTCGAACCTTGGTGGTTCCAGCTGGTACGTGCTGTCGTCGTCGGCGGAAAAGGATGAGGCTGTGGATTTCCTGGCCGAAGTCTGGGGCAAGGACGTTGATTTCTATCAGAAAATCCTGGTCGATCAGGGTGCGCTTGGCTCGCTTCTGGCCGCGCGTGAGGGCGAAGCCTACAAGGCCAACGATGCCTATTTTGGCGGGCAGGCCGTGTGGCAAAGCTTCTCGGACTGGTTGGCGGCGGTTCCTGCTGTGAACTACGGCATCTTCACCAATGAAGTGGACGCAGCCGTTGCGGCGCAATTGCCCGCACTGGCCGAAGGCGGCTCGATTGATGACGCCATCGCTGCGATTGACGCGCAAGTGCGCGCGCAGATCAAGTAACCCAAGCCTGACCGGGGCAACCGCGCCCCGGTCAGGTGTATGCAAGACCACAGCGCCACCGGGACACGGGGGGCGGTGCTGTGGTCCTTGACCGAACTTTGGGGGGAGCTATGGCAAAATCGCGCATCGGTCGCGCCGAGCAACGCAGCGGCTGGCTGTTCATCGCGCCCACTTTGGTGCTGTTGGGCCTGTTCATGGTATATCCGATCATCTGGTCACTGTGGATGAGCTTTCAGACCGGACGTGGGATGAGCCACAGCTTTGGCGGCCTGACCAATATCATCCGGCTGACGCAAGATCCGGTGTTTCTGCGGGCGCTGACCAATACCGGAATCTTTCTGGTGGTGCAGGTGCCCATCATGATCGTGTTGGCCCTGCTGTTCGCGGCGGCGCTGAACAACCCCAAGCTGCGGTTCCGTGGCTTTTTCCGCACGGCGATCTTCCTGCCCTGTGTCACCTCGCTGGTGGCGTATTCGATCCTGTTCAAGTCGATGTTCGCCAGCGATGGCGTCATCAATGATCTGGCCATCGCATTGCATCTGATGGATGCGCCGATTTCATGGCTGGGCGATCCGTTCTGGGCCCGCACCGTGATCATTCTGGCCATCACCTGGCGTTGGACCGGGTACAACATGATCTTTTATCTGGCCGCGATGCAGAACGTCGACAAGTCGATCTACGAGGCGGCGCGGATTGATGGCGTTCCGGCCTGGGCGCGGTTTGTCTACATCACCTTGCCGATGTTGAAACCGGTGATCCTGTTCACGACGGTGATTTCCACCATCGGCACGCTGCAACTGTTTGATGAGGTGAACAACATCACCATGGGGGGGCCGTCGGATTCGACGCTGACGCTGTCGCTGTACATCTACAACCTGACCTTCAAGTTCATGCCCAGTCTCGGTTATGCCGCGACGGTGTCTTATGTGATCGTCATTCTGGTTGCGGTGCTGTCTTTCCTGCAGTTTCTGGTCGCAAGGGATCGCAAGGCATGACCCGGATTTTTGCACAGCTGCGCTTGGGGCTGGTTTATGGCGCGCTTTCACTGGCGGCGTTCGTGTCGATCTTTCCGTTCTTCTGGATGCTGGTCGGCACCACCAACACCGCCAACGACATCATCAAGGGCAAGGTGACTTTTGGCAGTGCGCTGTTTGACAACATCGCCAATCTGTTCGCGCAGGTGGATATGCTGCAGGTGTTCTGGAATTCGGCCTTTCTGGCGATTGTGGGCACCATCCTGACCTTGGCCATATCATCGCTGGCGGGCTATGCGTTCGAGATGTTTCCGTCCAAAACCCGCGAGCGCGTGTTCGCGGTGCTGCTGCTGACGCTGTCGATCCCGTTTGCAGCGATCATGGTGCCGCTGTTCGTGATGATGGCCAAGCTGACGCTGATCAACACCTTCACCGCCATCCTGCTGCCCAGCATCGCGTCGGTCTTCATCATCTTCTACTTCCGTCAGGCCACCAAAGCCTTTCCGCATGAATTGCGCGATGCGGCCAAGATTGACGGGCTGAAGGAATGGCAGATCTTTCTTTACATCTACCTGCCGGTGATGCGGTCCACTTATGCCGCTGCCATCATCATCGTGTTCATGGCGAACTGGAACAACTACCTGTGGCCACTGATCGTCTTGCAGACCAACGACAACAAGACGCTGACGCTGGTCGTCTCATCGCTCGCCTCGTCCTACTACCCGGATTACGGCGTTGTCATGGTGGCAACCGTTCTGGCGACCCTGCCCACCATCATTGTTTTCTTCCTGCTTCAGCGTCGCTTTGTCGAAGGGCTGACAGGGTCTGTCAAATAAGGTTGACCTGCTATGCGCCTCTGCACTGACTTCAATGACAACTGGCTGTTTCAGGGCCGCGATACCGTGCGCCTGCCACACAACGCGGTGGACCTGCCGTTTTCGTATTTCGACGAAAAGGCCTATCAGCGCCGCTTTACCTATCAAAAGACCTTTGCCGCCGATCCTGCTTGGGCCGGCCAAGAGGTGTTGTTGCGCTTTGATGCCGCAATGGCGAACGCGCGGGTGCTGTTGAATGGGGTGGAACTGATCACCCATGCCGATGGCTATACCCCGTTCGAGGCCCGACTGACCGGGCAGGTGCTGGCCGGTGACAACACGGTGACGGTGGAAATCGACGGCAGCGAGAACCCCGAGATTCCGCCCTTTGGCGGCGTGATTGATTACCTGACCTATGCGGGCCTGTACCGTGAGGTCTGGCTGATCGTGAAGGCCCCGGTTTCCATTGGCCTGCACAAGATCGAAACCCCCTATGTGCTGGCGGCGCAGAAATCGGTGACGGTGGATGTGGCGTTGGACAACCCGCAGGGGCTGCCCCTGTCGGGTTCCCTGACCGCGACCCTGCGCGATGCGGCAGGGCAGGATGTGGCCAGCACCCGTGCGACGGTGACGGGTGACGGGCTGCGGATTGAGTTGGCCGGACTGACAGGCATCGCGCTGTGGGATATTCAGAACCCCGCACTTTACCATCTGCATCTTGATCTTGAAACGCCCCACGGGCGCGATGCCACCGCGACCCGCTTTGGCTTTCGCCATGTGGCCTTTACCGCCGAAGGCTTTGCGCTGAACGGCAAGCCTTTGAAGCTGCGCGGGTTGAACCGGCATCAGTCGTTTCCTTATGTCGGCTATGCCCTGGGCCGTGCGGCGCAAGAACGCGATGCGGATATTCTGAAATATGGTCTGCGGCTGAACACGGTGCGCACATCGCATTATCCGCAGTCCGGCTATTTTCTGGATCGGTGCGATGAAATTGGCCTGTTGGTTTTTGAGGAAATTCCCGGCTGGCAGCACATCGGCGGTGAAAAGTGGAAGGCGGAATCGGTGGAAAACGTGCGCCGGATGATCCGGCGCGACTGGAACCATCCGTCGATTTTCATCTGGGGTGTGCGGATCAACGAGTCGCAGGATGATCACGATTTCTATGCTGAAACCAACCGGGTTGCGCGGGCGCTGGATGCGACGCGGCCGACGGGCGGCGTGCGCTACATCACCGAAAGCGAGCTGCTGGAAGACGTCTATACGATGAATGATTTCATCCTTGGCAACGAAGAGCTGGGCGGAAACCGCCCGCGCACGCCCTTGCGACCGCAGCAGGAAGTCACCGGGCTTGACCGCGTGGTGCCCTATATGATCACCGAATTCGGCGGCCATATGTACCCGACCAAAAGCCACGATCAGGAACAGCGGCAGGCCGAGCATGTCTTGCGCCACCTTGAGGTGCTGAATGCGATGTACGGCGACCCGCAGATTGCCGGGGCCATCGGCTGGTGCGCCTTTGACTACAACACCCACAAGGACTTTGGCTCGGGGGACCGGCTGTGCCACCATGGTGTGATGGACATGTTCCGCGAGCCAAAGTTTGCGGCATCGGTCTATGCCAGCCAAGGCGATCCGGCCGAGGGCGTGGTGCTGACCCCTGTAACCTTCTGGGCGCGCGGTGAGCGCAACATCGGCGGGGTGCTGCCGCTGATCGTGCTGACCAACTGTGACGAGGTGGAGCTGCGCTATGGTCAGTTTGCCCCCAAACGCATCCCTGCCGCCCGCGACCGGTTCCCGCATCTGCCCTATGCGCCGGTGATCGTTGATTCGAGCAACTTCACCAAAGAAGAGCTGGGTCACTGGGGCATGACATGGGAACCGGTAACGATCACCGGCTATATCAATGGCAAGCCGGTGGCCGAGACGCAGTTCGTCTGCGATGCGGTGCCGACGACGCTGCAAGTGGTGGCCGATGCGACGCGGATCGGTCGCAACGATGCGGTGCGGGTGATGGTCCGGATGCTGGATCAGGCCGGGCACAAGCTGCCCTTCTATCCTGAACCGGTGACGATCGAGGTATCAGGCCCGGCCAGCCGTCTGGGTCCGGCTTGTGTGCCATTGCGGGCGGGGTCCACCGGGTTCTGGGTGCAGGCCACGGGCGCGGGGCCGATCGAGGTGAAGGTACATTGTGACCGTCTGGGTGTGACGTCCATCCACCTGACAGCCGAATAGGGGGCATCGGATGACCGGGTTGAAACTGCGTGGGGTGCGGAAGTCTTACGACGCTGTCGAGGTGATCAAGGGCGTTGACCTGGACATAGCACCCGGAGAATTCGTGGTCTTTGTCGGGCCTTCGGGTTGCGGCAAATCAACGTTGCTGCGGATGATTGCCGGGCTGGAAGAAATCAGCGGTGGCGATCTGTTCATCGGTGACAAACGGATGAATGACGTGGACCCCGCGCAGCGTGGCATTGCCATGGTGTTCCAAAGCTATGCGCTTTACCCGCATATGACGGTGCGCGAAAACATGGGGTTTGCGCTGCGCTTTGCCAAAAAGCCAAAGGATGAAATCGCGCAGGCGGTGAACGAGGCGGCGCGGATTCTGGAATTGGGGCCGCTGCTGGACCGCCGCCCCAAGGATCTGTCTGGCGGACAACGCCAGCGTGTGGCCATTGGCCGCGCGATTGTGCGTCATCCCGATGTGTTCCTGTTCGATGAACCCCTGTCCAATCTGGACGCCGAATTGCGCGTCCATATGCGGATCGAAGTGGCGCGGCTGCACAAGGAGCTGGCCACGACCATCATCTATGTGACCCATGATCAGGTCGAGGCGATGACACTGGCCGACAAGATCGTGGTGATGCGGGCGGGTGTGGTTGAACAGGTCGGCTCGCCTTTGGCGCTGTATGATGATCCCGACAACCTGTTTGTGGCGGGCTTTATCGGCAGCCCGAAGATGAACTTTCTGGCTGGTGTGGTCGAGCAGGACACGGTGCGTCTGCCCGAGTTTGGCAACCAGTCGATCCCTTTGGGTCACCTGACCCACCCACCGGCGCAGGGCAGCGAGGTGACAGTGGGCATCCGACCTGAAAGCTTCAAACGAGGCGGCGATGCCGGGTTGGAACTGACCATCGAGAT
>JBOFCO010000144.1:0-35192 GCA_051646105.1 Paracoccaceae bacterium | reverse complement strand
GATACGTTCGGCGACCTCTTTCTGGAACATCAGCGTCAGGGATTGCCAGAAGGGCGGCCAGTCCGGGGGCGTCAGCCAGCGGATCAGCAGTTCGGTCCCGACGTTATAGGGCAGGTTCGCCACCACCCGGATCGGTGGTGCCAGGTGGGCAAGGGCATCCACCTCCATCGCGTCGGCGTTCAGCACCGTCAGCCGCCCCGGATAGGCAGACTCGATTTCTGCCAGTGCGGGCAGGCAGCGGGCATCCTTCTCCACCGCCAGCACATGACGCGCCCCCTCGGCCAGCAAGCCGCGCGTCAGGCCACCGGGGCCCGGACCGACCTCCAGCACATCGCAGGCAGCCAGATCGCCTGCCATGCGCGCGATCTTGGCGGTCAGGTTCAGATCCAGCAGGAAGTTTTGGCCAAGCTGTTTTTTCGCGACCAGATCATGCGCGCGGATCACCTCGCGCAGTGGCGGAAGCCCGTCGATCGCAGCCATCAGACAGCCCGTGCGGCGGCCATGTCGCGCGCCATCACCAGCGCCGCGATCAGGCTTTGCGGGTCGGCGATGCCGCGCCCGGCAATGTCATAGGCGGTGCCGTGATCGGGCGAGGTGCGCACGAACGGCAGGCCAAGGGTGACATTTACGCCGCCCGCGAAATCCAGCGTCTTGATCGGGATCAGCGCCTGATCATGGTACATGCAGATTGCCGCGTCATAGCGTGACCGTGCCCCCGGGTGAAACATCGTATCCGCCGAAAGCGGCCCGTTGATCTGCATCCCCTCTGCCCGCAGACGGTTCAGGACGGGGGTGATCACCTCGATCTCCTCACGCCCCATCGCACCGCCTTCCCCGGCATGGGGATTCAGCCCGGCGACCGCCAGCCGTGGCCGATGCAACCCGAAATCGCCGATCAGCCCGGCATGGGTGATGCGAATGGTGTCTTCCAGCAGCGCCGGCGTCAGCGCGGATTTCACCGCGTCCAGCGCAATGTGGATTGTCACCGGCACGACCCGCAACCCTTCGCCCGCGAGCATCATCACCACGCGGTTCACGCCCGCCAGATGCGCCAGATATTCAGTATGGCCGGGAAAGGCAAAGCCAGCGCCATCCTTCAGTGCCTTCTTGTTTATGGGCAGCGTGCACAGTGCCGATGCCTGCCCGTCTTGCACCAGATCCACCCCCCGTGCGATCGCGGATATGACCGCAGCCGCATTGGCGGGATCGGGTTCGCCGGGGCGCGCGGGGGCGGGGAAGGGGTGATCCAGCAGCGGCAGGCCCTGCTTGCAGGCCGCCCGTGCCTGATGCGGTGACGCGATGCGCGCAACCGGCGCTTCGGGCGGCAGATGCGCGCCATCCCCGATCAGAAAGAACGGCAGGCCATCGCCCAGCGCCTTCCAGGCCGCTACCGCCAGTTCAGGCCCGATACCGGAGGGGTCACCGCAACTGACCGCAACCGGAAGCTCGCGACGGTTCACGGTTTGCGGATCACGGCCTTGGCGCGCAATTCCTCAAGATACAGGTCCGACTGCGCCGAAAGCTTCTGGTTGACCAGTGCATTTGCGGTCTGCTCGCGCGGTTCGCTTTTCAGGTCACCTGTCGCACCGCCGCGGGCACAGACCATGACGAAAACCAGCGCCCCGCCGCGCTCTACCCTGGCAGAACTCTGGTTGGTATCCAGACGCGCGATCTCCCCCGCGATGTCGCCGGGAACGGCACCGGCGGCCGCGACCTTCCGCTCGAAACGACCTTCCGGCAGCTTGCGCGCAATCGGGTAAAGTGCATCGCAGGTGCGGACTTTATCCGTCAGGCGCTGAACTTCGGCCTGCGCGGCATCGGTTCCGGCACCGGGGATCAGCAGCGTGGCATATTCCACGGAATCCGGCGATCCCTCCAATGTGCCGCCCTCTTCCGTGTCGCGCAGGAAGAACAGCGCAATAGCCCCGGTCACATTCACAGGCTGCGAGACCTGGCCCTTTTCCATGCTCCGCACGACCGCGGCCACCTCTGGTGGCAGGCTGTCGATCGTCGTCCATTCCAGCCGACCGCCCCGCCCCTTGCTGGGGGCCGCCGAATACTTCTTTGCCGCCCCGGCAAAATCGCTTTCGGACGACAGCGCCTGCGACAGCCGCTTGGCAAGCAACGGATTGTCGGCGGTATCCTCGCCCTCCAGCGGCAGGACGATTTCGGAAAGCAGAACCTTGTCGGAATTGTCCTCGCGCTTGAAATTCGCCAGCGCCCGGTCGACCTCGGCATTGGTCACGGATACCGTTTCGCCGAATTTCGCCCGGACGACATCGCGCCAGATCAGTCCGGCCTCGACAAAATCGCGATAGGTTTCCGGCTGCACGCCGCCCTGGGCAATGGCGGCCAGAAACTCCTCCAGCCCCAGATTGGCCCGTCCGGCAAATTCGGTCATGCCGGCCGTCACCTGCTCTGCCGTCAGCGTCAGGCCAAGATCATCGGCGGCGTCCAGACGCAGCCGGTCCTCGATCAGCAACTGCTCGGCCAGGGCGGGCACGTCGCCCGGCGCGCGCAGCAGGGTGAGAAAGCGGATGCGCTGGTCAAGTTCGTATTGCGTGATCACCTTGTCATTGACGATGATCGCGGGCGCATACGCATCCTGCGCGGGCGCAGGTCCGGTCATGGCACCGACGGCCAGGGAAATCGCTGCAAGCACTGTAAAAAGCCGCATTATCTGTCCGTCCTGCCCCGTCTGTCTGTGTCACACGCCCGATAGACCTGTCGTGGTCACCGGATCATTTTCCTGCCGTCATCGCATGCAGGCACGCCGCACAACCCGCCCGCGCCCCCGGTCACCCAACCCCGTCAGTTCGACCGAAAGGCCAAAATCCGTAGTCGGCCTTACACTAGTCGAGGACGTGAAACGACGCGAGACCGAAAAATCGACCGTCACGCATTCATTACTGTATTGCAGGCCGATCCCCGCCCGCGCCGTCCTGTCGGCGGTAACGTCATAGCGCGTATCAAAGGCCCCCTGCCAGTTGTCCGACAGGGCCCAGTCAAGCCCCAGCGTCAGTTCGCTGGTGTCCTCTGGCCGACCCTGGTCGGGCGCCGCGGTCTGATACAGATAGGTCGTCGACAGGCTGCCCTTCGGATGCTGCCACAGCGCCCGCAATTCGTTCTTGGTCACGCTCAGGCCATTGTCGATCAGCGCACGGTTTGTCAGCGACCAGCCGCCTGCGTTGCGCAATTCGACCACGGCCAGCCAGTCGGACCACTCGCCCGACAGCCCCGTGCCCGCGTCATGGGCGGGATCAGCCTGATAGACGCGCCCAGCCAGCACACCCAGCGTCCAGCCATCAGGGGAACGGCGGCTCCACCCCAGACCCAAATTGGCACGCACGCCGGTTTCCACCGCGTCATTGCCCGGAAACCGCGATATGCTGAACAGGTTGCCTTCGTCGAATTCGACAAATGTGCTGTCCTCGTTCGGGACGGGTTCGGGGTTGCGCGGGCTCACCACCACCTGCGCTATGGGTTCGATCACATGGGAAACGCCCGTTGGCGTCACCTTGACGAAGGGCCATCGCAGTTCCACGCCCACTGTCTGGTGCACGCGTCCCACTGTATCGGCAAAGGCGCTGTCCTGCCGCACCGAATAAAGATCCCGGTTGATGTCCGTCAGGGCGGCCAGAACGATACCCTGCGGCGTCACCCAGTTGCGCCGCCAGTCCAGCCGCAGGCTGACGCGCGACACGTCGCGGCCCAGGCCGTCGGCATCCGACTTGCGGGTGTGGTTGTGAAGCTGAAAGCGCAGCCCGCCTTCGCCACCGATGATCTTTGGCCGGAACCGGCGGTGAAAGGTCAGGTCGGCAACCTTGTTGGGCTGGATCACGTTCACGTCGCCCGCGCGGATCGAGGTGAATCCCGCCAGCCGGGCGCTGGCATGTTCGTTGCGACGTGTGCGGGTCAGGTTGACGCTGTTGGTCAGCCGGTCCTTGTCGGAGTAACCGTAATCAAGCAGGAATGCCTCGTCGCTGACCTTTTCGATGCCAAGGTCCAGAATGAAATTCTGCGGCAGGACGAATCTGGCCGTCCCGAAGATGTAATGGCGGTATGTGTCGGGATACAGATCATCGCGTGCCAGTGTGCCGTTGATGTTCAGCACTCCGTTGGAAAACGCCTGACGATAACGCAGTTCGACCGCAGTGGTGCGTCCCGGCGCGATATAGGGGGTGATGGTCAGGTCGCGGCTTGGTCCGAAGGTCAGGAAATAGGGAACCTTCACGCCGAACCCCAGCGCGGATGTGGTGCGGATGCTGGGCAACAGCAGGCCGTCGGCGCGTTTCAGTGTCGGGTCAGGCATCCGCAGGCGCGGCAGGTAGAAAACCGGAACTCCCGCAACGCGCATCTGGGCCTGGTCGAAATAAAGCTGCCGTTCCTGTTGGTCGTGGATGATCCGCCTGGCGCGGATTTCCCAAAGCGGCACAGGATTTCCCGCACAGACTTCGCATGACGACGCCACGGCGTTTTCCAGCCGCGTGTAGCGCCCGCTGACGCGGGCGATTTCGGTCGCCGCAAGCTGAAGCTGGCGGTCCAGCACCAGCCGCGCGCCGGTCAGGATGCCGCCGGTCAGGTCGCGCCCCAGCGCGGCGCTGTCGGCAAGGATCACGGTTTCTCCGGTGGCATCGGTCAGCCGCAGCGGGCCTTCGATGATCAGCTCGTCCGAGATTCGGTCAAACCGGATGGATTGCGCCATCAGCCGGGTGCCCTTGAAGAACACCTCGACATTGCCTTCGGCGATCAGCGTCGAATCCGCCTCGATCCGCAGGCTGTCGGCGACCAGCGTCGCCGCATCCTGCGCGGCAGCCGGCCGATGGGACAGAACGGCCAGCGCCAGTCCCAGAACACCCGCAATAAGGCGAAGCGGCCGCATCATCCGTCCTCAAGGTGCAACAGCAATCCAAGCGACAGCAGAACCGCTGCCACCGGCGGACTCCACGCGGCCAGAATGACCGGTATCTGCCCGTTCTCGCCCAGCACTTGGGCGAAGTTGCGCAGGAAGTAAAGACCGAAGCCGGACAGCAGCGCGAACAGCACCATCAGCCCGGTCTTGCCGAACCGCGCATGGCGCATGGTGAAGCCTGCGCCGACCAGAACCATGGCCGACAGAAGCAAGGGCAGCGCCAGTTCCATCTGCAGCCAGACCCGGTGCTGGCGGGCCGAAAACCCTGCGCGGTCGAGACTGGCGATGAACGCAGGCAGTTCCCAGATGGCGATGGCCGACGGCGTGCCGAAGCTGTCGCGGATCTGTTCCCGCGTCAGTTCCGAGGGCAGCCGGTAGGCGGGCAGCGACTGGGCCAGCGCCTCGGCATTGGTGCCGGGGACGAATTGCCAAAGCTTCACGCCGCGCAATTCCCATGCCCCGGTCACAAGTTTTGCGCTTTCGGCCTCGATCCGTGTCACTGGTCCGGAATCGGTGGCAAAGCCGATGAAGCTTGCCCCGAAAAGTTCTGTCCCGTCGGGGTTGGATCGCTCGGCACGGATCACCGTCTGCCCGTCGGAGCCGCCCTGACGCAGCCACAGCCCCTCTCGGCTGACCGAAACCACATTGCCGGGCCCGCGCCGATAGGTTTCGGCGGCGGCGTCATAAGCCTTGGACGTGGCAGCAACCAACGGGTTCATCACGGCCACGCCCAGCAGACCGATCAGGAATGCGGTCAGTACAGGCGACACCAGCGTCCGCAACGCAGAGCGGCCCGCCGCGCGGGTGATAACCAGCTCGCTGGTGCGGGCAAGCCCGATGAACAGGACCAGTGTCGCAAGGATGATCAGCAGCGGCAGGATACGGTAGATGCTGCTTGGCACGTTCAAGAACGCCAGCCCCGCCGCCGCGCCAAAGCTGATATCGGGAAAGCGGCGCAACTGTTCGACCATGTCAATCAGCGCCATGATGACCAGAAACACGGCAAAGATACCCAGAAATGCAAAGCAGAACTTGCGCGCGATATAGAGGCTGAGCGTCATGCGGGCACCGCCACCGCTGCGCCTGTCTTTCGTCGCACCGGGCGGCCCGCGTTCCACAACAAAAGCACAATCGCCAGCGCGCCGACCACAATGGGCAGATAGGTTGCGGGCCAGCGGGCTGCGTCCTTTATCGCCAGGTTGGCCCCGGCGTTCGACAGCAGTTGCAACAGGATCAGCCCGGTGATCGCGCCGATGATCTGTTTCCATGCCCCAAAACGGCTGTAGCCGCCCTGCAGCATCGCCGCAAAGCCAAGCAGCGATGCAATCACCGCCAGCAGCGGATGCACGATGCGGGCGTGGCCTTCATACAGGAATGTGGCCTCGTTCGTGCGGCCTTCGGCAAGGGTTTCCGGCGTCGGGTTCAGCAGTTCGGTCGTCGAAAATTCATCGACCGTCCGCTGACCGGGTCCGGGAGCGACGATCATGTCGGCGATGTCATAGGTAAAATCTGCAAAGCGGGTTGTGGAAAGCCGCTGACCTTCGCCCTCAAGCATCTGGGCCATGCCTTCGACCATCACCAGCTTGGGGCCGGTGTCGGCCTTGGCCAGAAAGGCGCGTTCCGCCGTATAGGTCACTGCGGCATCGACATCGCGCCGGTCGGACAAGAACACATCGCGCAACTCCCCCTGGGGAGATATTTCGCGGATATAAAGCGTGATCCCGTCTGCCGGATGCAGGAATACGCCCTCGGTCAGGAATCGCGCGGCGACATTCTGCGAAATCTCGGCGGTGCGGGCGCTCATCACGCTGCGGCTGGCCGGGACAAGCACATGGGTCAGAACCGAAAGCAGCACTGCCACGAACAGGCCGAAGATCAGCACCGGCCGCGCCAGACGAAAGGGCGAAAACCCGGTTGCCTGCATCACGACCAGTTCGCTTTCGGTGTTCAGTCTGTTGGTCACATAAACCGTTCCGGCAAAGGCCGATACCGGCAGGACCACACGGATGACATTGGGCAGTGTCAGCGCTGAAAACTCCAGGAACACCATCGCCGATTGGCCGTCCCCGATCAGCCGGTCGAACAGCGAAACAGCCCGGTTGACCCAATAGACCGCAACCAGCACCAGCGAAAAGAACCCGAACATCACCAACAGTTGTGACAGCAGATATCTGTCAAGCCGCGCCACGTCTCTTTCCCTGTCAATGACTGCCCGGACCGCCGTTCCGGCCCTGTCCTGACCCTAGCCGAGAACGCTGTCGGCGAAAACTCCAATCTGGGGGTTGCCGGGTCTGGCCATCGGGCAGGGTGGCCGCTAGGTTCCGGAACAACAGGAATGGAGAATACGATGTCCTTGCCGATCCCGATCCGTTTCATCGCGCCGGATACCGACACGCTGGCGCAGTTTTCCGGGCGTATCTGTGTGTTCGCCTTGGCCGAGGGTGCTGCCGATCCGATGATCCGCAGGCTGGACAGGCTGATGCGCGGTGCGCTGTCACGCGCCATCGCCAGCCCGGCCTTTGCGCGGCTGAAGGCGGGCGAATCGCTGGACCTTGCCTTTCCCGCCGGGATCGCTGCCGAAGCGGTGCAGATCGTCTGCCTGTCCCGCAAGCCCGCAGCCGAGGACGCACGGGCGGCCGGTGGCGCGATTGGCAGGATGCTTGGCGAAAGCGGCGCGCTGGTGCTGGCGGGAAACACCGGCAATGCCGAGCAGATTTCATTGGGACTGGCGCTGCGGGCCTATCGCTTTGCCAGCTACCAAAGCGCTGAGTCTAAACCCTTTGGGGAAGTCACGATGATGGTCGCCCGGCCCGAGGCGGTGGCTGCGGCGGCCGCCCCGCTGGCGGCGGTCGCCGAAGGTGTCTTTTTCACCCGCGATTTGGTCAACGAACCGGCCAACGTGCTGACCACCGACGATTTCGCGGCGCGGCTTGCCGCGATGCAGGATCTGGGTCTGGATGTCGAGATCCTGGAAGAACCACAGCTGGAGAAGCTGGGGATGCGCGCCCTTCTGGGTGTTGGACAGGGCTCGGAAAGTCCTTCCAAGGTGGTGGTGATGAACTGGCGCGGCGGCGGGGACGAAGCGCCCTTTGCGCTGGTCGGAAAGGGTGTGGTCTTCGACACGGGGGGCATTTCCATCAAGCCCGCTGCGGGCATGGAAGACATGACTATGGATATGGGCGGCGCCGGCGTGGTTGCGGGCGTGATGCGCACGCTGGCGCTGCGCAAGGCCAAGGCGAATGTGGTGGGACTGGTCGGGTTGGTGGAAAACATGCCCGACGGCAAGGCGCAGCGCCCCGGCGATATCGTGAAATCGGCGCAGGGCACCACGATCGAGGTGATCAATACCGATGCAGAGGGCAGGCTCGTCCTGGCGGATGTGCTGTGGTATGCGCAGGATCGGTTCAAGCCGGTGGCGATGATCAATCTGGCCACCCTGACCGGCGCGATCATCGTGGCGCTGGGGTCGGAAAACGCCGGTGTGTTTTCCAACAATGATGCACTGGCCAATGCTTTCCTTGCGGCCGCAAGGGTTGAAGGCGAAGGCGCATGGCGGATGCCGATGGGCGCGGGCTATGACAAGATGCTGAAATCGACCTTTGCCGATATCCGCAACTCCTGCGGCCGGGACGCCGGGTCGATTACGGCGGCGCAGTTTCTTGGCCGGTTTGTAAAACCGGAAACGCCTTGGTGCCATCTGGATATTGCCGGGGTTGCCAGCCTGAAATCCGATCAGCCGCTGTCGCCCAAAGGGGCGACCGGCTGGGGGGTGCGCGCGCTTGACCGGCTGATCCATACCCGGTTCGAAAAGGGCTGAGCGGGGTGGCCGAGGCGCGGTTCTATCACCTGACGCAGCGCGGCCTAGCAGAGACCGTGTCCCTGCTGCTTTCACGTGCGTTGTCCGAGGGTTGGCGTGTCACCTTGCGTGGCGCCGACGACAGGGCGCTGGCACAGCTTGACGATGCGCTTTGGGTGAATCCGCCCGATGGCTTCCTGCCGCATGGCCGGTCCGGTGGCGTGGACGATGCGCGCCAGCCGGTGCTGCTGACCAGCGGGCCCGGTCTGCCCAATGCGCCGGATTGTCTGATGTGTCTGCACGGTGTCGATGTGGCCGCTGACGAGGCGCAGGGGCTGAAACGGGTGTTCGTGCTTTTTGACGGGGGAGACCCAGAAGCAGTATCGCAAGCCCGTATGCAATGGAAAATGCTGACGGATGCGGGTATTGCGGCGCAGTACTGGAACGATGAAGGTGGTCGCTGGCAGATGAAATCCGAACGCAAGGTGCAGGAATGACCAACACATTCCGTCCGATGACGGCTGGCGACACGGACCTGCCCGATACCTACATGTCGGAACCCTGGGGGCAGCATCGGCCCGGATTCCTGCAGCGGCTGCTGATCGGTCTGGCGCGTCACAGCTATCTGCACCGCGGCCGGATGCGCCACCGCATGACCACGCTGATTGCGGGTATGGGGGCGCCGCTGGATGTGGAGTTCCGTGATTGCCGCTTTCGCATCGAAGGCCGCAACAACCTGATGGAATACGGGCTTCTGCTGCACCCGGCCTATAATGCCGAGGAAATCGATTTTCTGTCCGGTGCCCTGCGCGAAGGGGGAGTGTTCATTGATATCGGTGCGAATATCGGGCTTTACAGTCTGCCGCTGGCGCGTGCGGTCGGTGCATCGGGGAGGGTGATTTCCATCGATGCCAATGCCGGTATCCTTGCAAGGCTCAAGGTCAACGCCGTGGCTTCGGGGCTGGCGAACATCACACCGGTGCTGACGGCTGTCGGCGACCATGTCGGCAGGGTCGATCTTTCGATCCGGCGGGATGACCTGTCCATTGTGGCAGTAAGGGAAAGCGATACGGGGGGCATTCCGATGCAGCCCCTGACCGACATTCTGGCGGCCGAGGGCGTGACACGGATCGATGCGCTGAAGATCGATATCGAGGGCCACGAGGATGCAGCACTGGTGCCGTTCTTTGCCACGGCAACCGGCGACATGCTGCCCCGGCGGATTTCCATCGAAAAGGGCGGTGCGGACGGTGGCGACTATCCGGGCTGCGCGGCAGCCTTTGCCCGGCATGGCTATCGGCTGGTCGGACGCACGCGGTCGAATTCGCTGTATGAACGGTAGGGGTTGGCCCTACCGCGTCAGGATCATGCGATCACCCGCGATTTCCATCCGGGTGAACCTGTTCAGATAGGCCATGCCCAGAAGCGACCCTTCCATTTCGCCGTCGTTGACCACGGCCCGCACATCTGTGTCGGTGATCTCTTCCAGCCGAATGTCATCCAGCGTGACGCGCGCAGTGCGCACAATGCCGTTGGCTGTTGCGGCCTGGCCGACATAGGTCAATTCGGCAGTATTGATTCCCACCTTTTCGGCATCCTGGCGGGCCAGGACGATATCGCTGGCGCCGGTATCGATCACGAAATTCACCTGAACCCCGTTTACCAGCAGCGTCGCATAGTAATGGCCGTCGCGCGCCTGCGGCAATTCGATCCGCCCGCCTTCCAGCACGGACTGCCGGGGCAGCACATCACGCCGGATGTCGGACCACAGGCCATATCCGGCGATGATCCCGATGAAGATCAGCCCCCAGATCAGCGCCTGTTGCGCGGATTTGCCAAGCCGTCCCCGGTTCTCGACGACAAAGTACCCGCCCACGACGCATAGCAGAAGGATAAGGTAGATCGCGCGGCCGTAATCGTCTGTACTCATCTCACTCTCCCTGTCGGGCAGCACTTTCCACTGCCCGACCTGCCCGATCAAGGGGGATCACGAAGGGATGATGCCCGTCCCGCGTATGCCGTCCAGCACGAACTGCACGGCCAGTGCCGCCAGAAGCATCCCCATCAGCCGCGTCACCACCAGAATGCCGATGCGGCCCAGCAGCCGTTCCACGGTGCCCGCCAGCAGAAAGCTGACCAGACTGACCGACAGTGCCGCGACAAGCGCACCTTCCAGCGCGAGCAACCCCACCGGATCGCCCTGGTGCTGCGACGCCAGCAGGATCATTGTGGCCAGTGCACCCGGCCCGGCGATCAGCGGTGTGGCCAGCGGAAAAACCGATGGATCGTTGTGGGTTTCGATCACGGTCTGCGCCTGCCCCTCGCGCCGCTGGGTGCGCCGGTCGAACAGCATGTCGAGCGCGGTCAGGAACAGCAGGATCCCACCCGCAATGCGAAAGGCCGGCATGGTGATGCCGATAAAGGTCAGGATCTTGTCGCCGACCAGCCCGAACAGGGTCAGCAGCACCAGCGCGATCAGCAGGGCGCGGGCGCCGATGGCGCGACGCTGCGCCTCGGTCTGGCCCAAGGTCAGCGCGATGAACACCGGCACCAGCGCGATCGGGTCGATGATCAGAAACAGCGTGAAGAAGGCGGTGATCCATTCGGCCCCGGTCATTCCCATCCCCTCTGCTTCGGCCCTATGCTTCGGCCAGTTCCAGCTTTTCGCTGGCTTCCAGCCACAATGCCTCGGCCCGGTCCACCGCGTCCATCACTTCCGCGTATTTCTTTTGCCAGATCACGGCCTCGCCGGGGCGTTCGTAAAGCTCCGGATCGGCCAGCTTTTTTGCCAGCTTGTCGCGCATGTCGTTCAGCTTGGCCAGCCGTTCGTCGCATTTGCGCACCTCGGCCTTCAGCGCGGTCATCGCCTCGCGGCTGGGGCGGGGCGCTTTTTCTTTTGGCTTTTCGGGCTTCGCCGGTTCATCGCCTGCCAACAGTTCGGCACGATAGGTTTCAAGGTCGTGCGCATAGGGCGAAACCGACCCGCCCTTGACCAGCCAAAGCCGGTCAGCGACCAGGCCCAGCAAGTGCATGTCATGGCTGACCAGCACAACCGCACCGGTATAGTCGTTCAGCGCCTCGGTCAGGGCTTCGCGGCTTTCGATGTCAAGGTGGTTTGTCGGTTCGTCCAGTATCAGCAGATGCGGCGCATCGATGGTGGCCAGCAGCAGGGAAAGCCGTGCCTTCTGCCCGCCCGACAGCCGTCCGACCAGCGTTTCCGCCTGATCCGCGCCCAACCCGAAGGACGCCAGCCGCGCGCGCAGCTTTGGCTGCCCCTCGGCAGGGCGCAGGCGCATGATATGCTGCAGCGGCGTTTCGTCCAGATGCAGTTCATCGACCTGATGCTGGGCAAAATATCCGATACGCAGCTTTGATGACCGCACGACCTTGCCCGATGCTGCATCCAGTTTCCCGGCCAGCAGCTTTGACAGGGTGGACTTGCCTTCACCATTCCGGCCAAGCAGTGCGATACGGTCATCCTGATCGATGCGCAGCGCCAGATTCTTAAGAACCGGCGGCCCGCCATAGCCCACGGCCACACCATCCATGCTGATGATCGGCGGCGACAGGGCCTCTGGCTCAGGGAAAGTGAAGACCTGCTTGCGCGCTTCTTCCGGCGCGGTGATCGGCGTCATCTTTTCCAGCATCTTCACGCGGGATTGCGCCTGCACGGCTTTCGATGCCTTGGCCTTGAAACGATCCACGAAGCTTTGCAGATGGGCGCGGCGGGCCTCCTGCTTTTTCGCCTCCGCCACCAGTACGGCGCGCTGTTCGGCGCGCTGGCGGGCAAACTGGTCATATGGTCCCGACCAATAGGTCAGCTTGCGGTTTTCCAGATGCAGGATCGCCCCCACCGCACGGTTCAGCAGGCCGCGATCATGGCTGATGATGATGACGGTATGGGGATATTTCGCCAGATAGCTTTCCAGCCACAGCGCGCCTTCCAGGTCCAGATAGTTGGTCGGTTCGTCCAGCAGCAGGATGTCGGGTTGCGCGAACAGCACACCCGCCAGCGCCACCCGCATCCGCCAGCCACCTGAGAAATCGGAACAGGGCATCAGGCATTCTTCGGGCGTAAAGCCCAGACCCTTCAGGATGGCGCTGGCACGTCCTTCCGCGCTCCACGCATCGATGTCGGCCAGCCGGTGCTGGATATCGGCGATGCGGTGGGGGTCGGTGGCATGTTCCGCCTCGGCCATCAGCGCCGCGCGTTCGGTATCGGCAGAGAGGACCGTATCCAGCAGCGAGGTCGAGGATGACGGCACTTCCTGTGCCACTCCGCCGATCTTTGCCCGTTGCGGCACGGAAATACTGCCGCCCTCCAGCGCCAGTTCGCCCCGGATCAGCCGGAACAGCGTGGTCTTGCCGGTGCCGTTCTGGCCGACAAGGCCAACCTTGTGGCCGGTGGGAATGGTGGCGGAGGCCCCCTCGAACAGGGGACGGCCTTCGACGGAATAGGTGATATCGGCGATTTTCAGCATGGCAGCCCCATGCCCGATGAGCAGGGAAAGGTCAACGCACGGACTTGTCAGTTGAAAGCCGCCGCCGGGCCGGTCAGCATCGCGGAAATGTTCAGGAGTATGTGATGTTCGGACTTTTCGGAAAGAAACCACCACCTGTATTGCGTGCCGAGATCAGGTTTGACGAGGCGCATAACCACGCGGCCGGCGAAGGGCAAGGCGGGCAGGTGCATGTGATCCCGCGCGGGACGACGGAAATCCTGTTCCGCTTTCCCGATTTCGAAGCGTTCTGGCAAAGCTACATCAATGGCAATCCGCATATTGCGCAGGAAAGCCTGATTGCATTGCGTGACGGGCAGGCGGTATTTGCCTTTCAGGTAATCGAGGGCGGCGTGCACATGACGACATCGGGCGTGTCAGATGACGGCACGATCCTGCTTGGCGGCGAAACGCTGCGGCCCCTTGATGCGCCCAAACCGCTGGCGCAGTTTGAAAAGGGGGCAATCGGCATCGGCCTTTACCACCTTGGTCAGTATCGGTTCGAGGTGCTGTGGGCGACGATGTATCAGGCCGGGTAAAACGTTTCAGCCGCGTCCGTCGGCATATTCGGCGGGCCCCTTGATTTCCAGCAGGTTGCCGAAAGGATCGCGGATATAGAACGACAGGCCAATGCCGCGTGCGCCACCGTGCACAGCCTCTCGTTCAATGGAAACGCCGTGCGCGGCAAGATGCGCGCGCATTGCTTCCGGCGCGAAAGGGCCGGTGGCGATGCACAGGTGATCGACATTCCGCCCGCCTGGCACCGGCGGCACCGCCCCGGAAGCACCGGGATGGGTGATGTCCCACAGCACGATCAGGCAGTTCCCGCACCAAAGCTGTTCCATGCCCAAAGCAGGATAGGAATAGCCCGGCAGGCAACCCAGAACCCGCCCGTAGAACGCAAGGGCGCGGGACATGTCATCGACCAGAAACACGACATGGTCAAAGCCGGTCAGCGTGAACGGCGGTGCGGATGGGGCAGGCATGATCTTCTCCGATGCTGTCGGGATATGGGATATTGCCCTTCGGTGCTTTTCAACCCCGTTTTGCCGTGATAGCAGGCCCGCGATCCGTTCCGGCGGGGCAGGGGCCCTGTCAAACCATATGAGAGGCTTTTGCAATGGCGACCGAACGCACGCTGTCCATCATCAAACCCGATGCCACCAAGCGCAACCTGACCGGCAAGATCGTTGCCAAGTTCGAGGACGCGGGCCTGCGCGTCGTCGCATCCAAGCGCATTCACCTGACCCCAGCGCAGGCGGGTGAGTTTTATGCCGAGCACAAGGAACGCGGTTTCTATGGCGAGTTGTGCGAATTCATGGCGTCGGAACCTGTCGTGGTGCAGGTGCTGGAAGGCGCCAATGCCATCGCAAAGAACCGCGAAGTGATGGGCGCGACCGATCCGGCGCAGGCCGATGCAGGCACGATCCGCAAGGATTTCGCGCTGTCGAAGGGCGAAAACTCGGTGCACGGGTCCGACAGCCCGGCCTCTGCCGCGCGCGAAATTGCGTTCTTCTTCTCGGGTCTGGAACTGGTCGGCTGATCTAAAGCCGCCTGCGCAATTTTAATCCAGAAACCGGTTCCCACTTTTGGGAAATGGTTTCAGCGCCGCAGACCAAGACCGATCATGTCAAGGGCCGCCTCGATACCGGGGGGGCCCTTTGCACTTGATCCCGCCTGTTTCTTCAACGCATCAAAACGCTTGCGCAGGGCTTTCTTCTCGTCGTCCCGGCAATCGTTCCATGGACGCCCCTGGAGCCCCATCACCAACGCATAATAGCCGATGAAATGCGCCTGCAAGCCGGCCTGCAACCACCGCAGATAGGCGTCATCCGCCCCAAGCGCACGAATCTCTTCGGCAGTGGTGATGCCTGCGCGTGCGAATGCAGCCTCTGTCGCGGGGCCAAGGTTCGGAATGGATGAAACCGGTGTTCCCATGCGCCCCCGGTGACCATGGTCATAACGGCAACCGGGGCGGATGATCGGGCCGATGCTTCAGCGCATCAGGATCAGATCGAAGCCCAGTCGGTAAAGGTTACGCCCATCTGGGGGCCTGTGTCCGCACCCTGCGATGCACCAGCCTGTGGTGCCACATCGCGACTGCTGGCTTGCATCTGTGTTTCTTTGGTGTTGACTGCCGCTGTCTGCGACTTGTTGTTCTTTGTATCTTGTCGGGCCATGATTTCGCACTGGGATAGCTAACTGGGCAGAATCTATCGGCTTTCCGGGAAACCGGCAAGCCTGCCCTGTGTTCCTGCCCCTCAAATCGCGGAATGGTGACTATTTTGCCCGCAAGAGGCGAGTTGCATTGCCGCGCTCAGCGACAGTAACGACGAAAGCCCTTTATTGTTTTCTACGAGATCAGCGAGCGTATAGCGGTCAAGCACCCCATAGAAGGCGTCCAGCGCTGCGGCGATCGCGTCGCGCAGCAGGCAGACATTGGTGAGAGGACAGGTATTGTTTTCGTTATCGAAACATTCAGCGAAGGGGAGATTGGATTCAAATGCACGAAAAACCTCTCCCGCGTGGATTGTTTTTGCGGGCCGACCCAGCATCATCCCACCGCTGCGCCCGCGTGTCGTGCGCAGGAAACCATGTTGTGCAAGCGCATTGATCACCTGCGCCAGATGGTTTTCCGAAGCATTGCAGCCTTGGGCGATTTCGTGTTTGCGCACGATCCTGCCATCGTTCACGGCACAAAACATCAGCGTGCGCAGCGCAAGGTTGGTGCGAATGGTCAGCCGCATGGTGCCCCTCCGGGATCATGGTGCCGCGTAGCATTCGCCTGTTGCGCCAGCCTTGATGTGGATCAGACCGCGCCGCCTACCACAAACAAAAAGACCGGTTCTTGCGAACCGGCCCCTCGGATCAGAAATTACACGGGGATCAGCCGCCCCATGTGCGGACGGGACCGCAATCCATGTGAACGAAATTCGACCGCGAGTATTTCCCGACGCCACCGCCATTGCAGGCGCTGGCTGCCTTGAACATCTGCGGCACCGACCGGGATTTCAGCCGCAGATCGGCAGCCTGCCCCTTCATGTGCAGCGAGTTCTTGGCAACGCCGCTGGAACGCGACCGCAGCATGGCATTGGTTCTGGGTGACCGATAACCCGACAGCAGCATGTAGGGTTCGTTCACATCCATAAGCCGATGTGCTGCTGCCATGATGTCAACTGTGCGCGCATCGATCTTGGTCACGTCATCCGTGCGCCAGTCGCGCATGAACAGGTTGATTTCCTTCAGGGCTTCCTTGATGTACTCGCCCTCGATCCAATAGATCGTGTCCAGGCTTTCGCCCGTACGGCCGGAATACATGCGGATGCGGCGTATATCGCCGGCCCCGCGCAAAAGTCCGAAAGCATTGCTTGCCGTCGGCGCAGCGACCAGCGTCGTCGCTGCGAAAATCCCCAAAAGCCCACGCCGGGAAATCCCGGATGCTTGCGTGTCGGTCATCTTGCCCGCCCGTCCCAATCGCCGAAAGCCTGTTCGGCCCCGGTTTTTTTGCAGCTTTTCCCCAAGTGCCCTTTATCTATGCCATGTCTCGATTCCGTCGCCAACCGTCGAATTGTCGCAAAAATGGAAATCGTCCAAATTTGGGCAGAAAATCGCTCAACTCGCGGAGCGTGCGGATTGTTTTCAACATTTTCGCGTGTCGTTGCGGCTTTGCAACGGTGTGTGACGCATTTGCAGGTTTGTGAATGGACAGTCGCCCCCAAATCCCTGACAGTTGTGAAAGACAGGAATTCGGACCGCCAGAGGATATGATGACAAGAGCAATGCTGCGCGCGCGAACAGGCCTTCCGGGCGCGATCTGCATGCTTCTCTTCATGCTCCTGACCGGAATTGCCAAAGCAGAAACCCAAGTTACGGCATTTCGTCAGGCGGTGGCAGAGGCGGCTTCCCGCGACGAGGCGATTGCAGAATTCTACCGGACCCGGAATTACGAACCGCTCTGGACCGCGGCCGATCAGGCACAGCGGCGGTCCGCGCTTTTTGCTGCGCTGCAATCAGCAGGCAACCACGGTTTGCCTGTTTCGCGTTACGATGCGGCGGCTCTTGTTTCCGGTTTCAGGACTGTGGCGTCAGAGCGGGACCGCGGCTTGCTGGATGTTGCGATGACCCGCGCCTTCCTGACCTATGCAAAGGATGTGCAGACCGGCGTCCTGACCCCGAAAGAAGTGGATTCGGGTATCGTGCGCGAGGTGTCCCTGCGCAACCGTCTTGGCCTGCTGCGCGGTTTTGAACATGCCGATCCGGTGGCGTTTCTGCGCGGCCTTCCACCCGCAAGCCCCGAATATGCACGGCTTATGAAGGCGCGGATCGCGCTTGACCGGCAGATCGCGGCCGGTGGCTGGGGCGATGCCGTTTCCGTCGGGGCGCTTGCCCCGGGTGACAGCGGGGCGCCCGTGATTGGCCTGCGCGACCGTCTGGTGCGGATGGGTTATCTGGCGCGCACAGCCAGCCCCGGATACGATCCTGCCATGGAAGCCGCGATCCGGCTTTTCCAGTCCGATATGGGGCTGACCGCTGACGGCATCGCCGACGAAGCGACGCTTACGGCGATCAATGTCGCCCCGGAACGCCGCCTTGAATCGATCCTTGTGGCGATGGAACGCGAACGCTGGATCAACATGCCGCTGGGCAAGCGTCACATCTGGGTGAACCTGACGGACTTTACCGCAAGGATCGTCGATGACGGCAAGGTCACCTTTGAAACCCGTGCCGTGGTGGGCAAGGACGATTCCGATACCCGCAGCCCGGAATTTTCAGATCAGATGGAATTCATGGTGGTGAATCCGTCCTGGAATGTGCCGCGGTCGATCACGGTCAAGGAATATCTGCCGATGATGCAGCGCAACCCCAATGCCGCGTCGCATCTGACGATCACCGACCGGCGCGGGCGGGTCATCAGCCGGGGGGCGATCAACTTCGCCGCCTATGACGAACGCACCTTTCCTTTCAGCATGTCGCAGCCGCCATCCGAACGGAATGCGCTGGGCCTGGTCAAGTTCATGTTCCCGAACCCCTATAACATCTATCTGCATGACACGCCGCAAAAGGCCCTGTTCGAGAAGGAAGTACGCGCCTACAGCCACGGTTGTATCCGCCTGCACCAGCCTTTCGATTTTGCCTATGCGCTGCTGGCCGCGCAAAGCGATGATCCCCAGGGTCTGTTTGCCAGCCATCTGAATACAGGTGCGGAAACGGCCATCCGGCTGGATCAGCCCGTTCCGGTGCATCTGGAATATCGCACTGCCTTTACGACGGCAAAGGGGCGGATGAACTATCGCCGTGATATCTATGGGCGCGACGCGCGCATCTTTGCCGCCCTGCTGGCGGCAGGTGTGGCCTTGCGCGATGCCGACAGCTAATTACCTGTAAGAGGCCGCAGTCGTTGCGGTGCAGTGGGGGCCGTCATGGCGGAATTCCGGATGCGTCACAGTCTTGCCGACATCGCTGCCGCGATAGGCGCGACAGCAGAAGGCGACACCACCCTGACCGTGACACATGCCGCTGAACCGGCAGCGGCGGGGCCGGATGCGCTGGCTTTGGCGATGGATCCCAAATATGCCGCCGGGCTGGCAGAGGGACAGGCAAAGGCGGCAATCCTTTGGCCGGGTGCCGACTGGCGCGCATTGGGGCTGCAAGGCGCGATTTTTGTCACGCGCGGGCGGCTGGCCATGGCGGGGCTGACGCGCGTTTTCGATCCCGGTCCCGAGATTGCGACGGGTATTCATGCCACGGCCGTGGTCGACGCGGGCGCAGAGATCGGGGATTCTGCCGCCATTGGCCCCTTTGCGGTCATCGGTCGTGGGGTGCGGATCGGGCCGCGCGCCCGGATTGCGGCGCATGTCACCATTGCCGAAAATGCGGTGATCGGCGCGGATTGTCTGATCCTGCAGGGGGCAAGGATCGGGGCCGGCGTCACCATAGGCGACAGGTTCATCTGTCAGCCCGGTGCTGTGATCGGGTCCGACGGGTTTTCCTTTGTGACGCCCGAAAAATCCGGGGTGGAGGAAATCCGCGAGACGCTTGGTTCGCGTGGCGAAATCCGCAGGCAAAGCTGGACGCGCATCCATTCGCTTGGCACGGTCGAGATCGGCGACGATGTGGAAATCGGGGCCAATTCCACGATTGATCGCGGTACGATCCGGGCCACCCGCATCGGTCGCGGCACCAAGATCGATAACCTTGTGCATGTCGGTCACAACGTTCAGGTGGGCGAGGATTGCCTGCTCTGCGGACAGGTCGGCATTGCCGGATCAAGCCGGATTGGCGACAGGGTCGTGCTGGCGGGGCAATGCGGTGTCGGCGACAACATTTTCATCGGCGATGACGTGATTGCGGGCGGGGCCACCAAGATGTTCTCGAACGTGCCTGCCGGACGGGTGATGATGGGATCGCCCGCGATGAAGATGGAAACCCATGTCGAGGCCTACAAAGGCCTGCGCCGCTTGCCCCGTCTTTTTGCACAGGTGGCGAAATTGCAGGAATCTGTTACAAAGCTGGGTCAGAAAGACCCTGGACCAGACGCGGAAAGCTGACGGCCGGGGGCAAGGCAGGACTGCATATATGACACAGGCTGTGAAAGACCGGGTGATTGCCATCATCGCCGAACAGGCGGTGCTGGATATATCGGATGTGACAATGGAAAGCTCGCTTCAGGATCTGGGCATCGACAGCCTCGGCCTGGTGGAATCGATCTTTGCCATCGAGGAAGCCTTTGACATCAGCGTGCCGTTCAACGCCAACGAACCGTCGAAAAGCGCTTTCGACATTTCCAGCGTGGCCTCTATCGTTGCGGCGGTCGAGGCGCTGATCGCCGAACAAAAGGCATGAAGCGGGTCGTCATTACCGGCGCCGGGACGATAAATGCGCTGGCACATGATGTGGCGGGCACCTTTGCCGCATTCCGTGAAGGGCGTTGCGGGATCACCGCCCTGGATATCCGCGACAAGGACCGGCTTGCGATCCAGATCGGCGGGCAGGTTCACCAGTGGGAACCGGAATCCTGGTTCAACCGCCAGCAGATCGTGCTTTACGACAAGTTCACGCAGTTCACGCTTCTGGCGGCGCGGCAGGCCGTGGCGCAGTCCGGCCTGAACTTTGACGGCAGGCTGGGATATGAGGCCGGAGTGGTGCTGGGCACGGCGGCGGGTGGCGTGAACACCTGGGATGAAAACTATCGCACCGTCTATGAAGAGGGGAAGAACCGCGTTCACCCCTTTGTCGTGCCCAAGCTGATGAACAACGCCGGGGCCAGCCACGTTTCGATGGAGTTCAATCTGAAGGGTCCTTCGTTCAGTGTCGCTACCGCCTGTGCCAGTTCAAACCATGCGATGGGGCTGGCGTTCCAGATGGTACGATCCGGCATGGCGCGGGCGATGCTGACCGGCGGGTCGGAATCGATGCTTTGCTTCGGGGGGATCAAGGCCTGGGAAGGGCTGCGCGTCATGTCAAAGGATGCCTGCCGTCCGTTCAGTCTGAACCGCAACGGCATGGTGCAGGGCGAGGGCGCGGCGGTGTTCGTGTTCGAGGAATATGAACACGCGCGGGCACGGGGCGCGGAAATCCTGGCCGAGGTGCGCGGTTTCGCCATGACATCGGATGCCGCCGATATTGTCATGCCCAGCCAGCAGGGCGCGGAGCGGGCCATAGCCGGGGCGCTGCGGGATGCAAGGCTGAACCCCGATCAGGTCGGCTATATCAATGCCCACGGCACCGGCACGACAGCGAACGACAAGACCGAATGCGCCGCCGTCGCACATGCCTTTGGCCATCATGCCGACCGGCTGATGATATCGTCGACCAAGTCGATGCACGGGCATCTGATCGGCGGCACCGGCGCCGTGGAGCTTCTGGCCTGCATCATGGCGCTGAAGGATGGCGTCATAGCCCCCACAATCGGGTACGAGGAGCCGGACCCGGAATGCGCGCTTGACGTGGTGCCCAACACTGCGCGCGAAGCAAAGGTGGATGTGGTGCTGTCGAACGCCTTTGCCTTTGGCGGCATGAACGCGGTGATTGCCCTGTCGACAATATAGCCGCGCCAGGCGGGGACAGCGCCGGAAAGTGAAAACGCCGCCCGGATGGGGCGGCGTCGGTCTTCCTGAAAACGATCCGCTTATTCGGCAGGCGCTTCTGCCGGTTCCTCGGCGGGTGCCTCTGCCGGGGCTTCGGCAGGCGCCTCCCCCGCGGCCGCCTGCGCGGGCACGGGCTGTGCTACTGCATCGTAGCCGGCGGTGAAACCCTTCAGCGACAGGCCAAGCGTGACCTTTTCGTCAGGTGCTACGGCGGGCACGATGATGAGTTCCGCCTTGTTGCCTTTTTTCAGCCCTTCGATCTCTGCCGCGGTGAAGCCCACGCGCGACACGCAGCCCTGCGTGGCGCAGAACGTAAACGGGTAACGCTTGGACTGGCCGCTGTCGACCTTCATGGTGATCATCTGGGTCAGCAGGGTTTCCAGCGGCGTGATGATCGTGGCACCCGCGACGGCCTCGCCGCCCGGCGGCAGGTGGAACAGGCTGATTTCGGCAACGGAATTGCCGTTTTCATCTTTGAGAAGCTGGTAAAGTTCACATGGGTCGGTGGCTTCGCCGCTTTTGATGCAGCGCACCGTCCAATCGCCATGTTCGGCAACGTCATAGACCGAACCGACGCCATCCTCCGTGGGTTGGCCCATCGACATCTCTCCGACCTGATCGACGGGAACGCCGGTCTCTGGGGTCTCGGCTGCCGGTGCTTCAGCCGCAGGCTGCTCGGTGGTTGCGGGGGCGTCGGCGGGGGCCGTTTCCTGGGCCTGGGCGGAAAGCGCGAAGCCCAGCGCCATAACCAGTGCCAGCGAAGTCTTTGCGTCGAACATATCGTTTTCCTTCGTATCTCGTCGCTTATTTGCCTGTGGGCGCGATGTATCATGCCGGTCGGCGGGTGTCAGTCCGGAAATGACCGGCGGGGCGCAACACGCGCGCGATTTTCTGCCGCAGCGATGCGGTGCCGATGATGCCGGACAGGCAGTCGACAAAAAAGAAAAAGGGCCGCAAGCGACCCCTTTTCCAATTTTTTCTCCCCGTCGGACTGGCCGACTTAGTCATTGCGCGTGACGCTAGGCGGTTCGTGGCCTTGCGTCAACACAGAATTTTTCAGCCCCAGAAACCTGAAACAAAAGGAAAAAGCCGCGCCGATCGTCGGCGCGGCCAGTGAGACAGGGAGGAAGCCGTGCCCGGAGCAATGCACCGGACAGGCGCGGTCAAGACTGGCGCATCCTGGTTAAGAATGTATTTTGGCTGCGTCCGGGGCACATCCGGCGCGGGGCAGTAACTTCGGAGGTCAGGGTGAGCGACGCGGCAAACATTCAGGACAGCATTTTCGTTGGCGGCGGTGGCGAAGGCTATACGACGCCCCAGAATCTGCTTCTGCGCATGGGCAACCGCCACGGACTGATTGCCGGGGCGACAGGGACGGGCAAGACCGTCACCCTACAGGTGCTGGCCGAGGCGTTCTCGGCGGCGGGTGTGCCGGTGTTCATGTCGGACGTGAAGGGCGATCTGTCGGGCATGGCTGCTGCCGGATCGGAAAGCCACAAGCTGCACGAACCTTTCATGAAGCGCGCGGCGACCATCGGGCTGGACCTGAAATATGCCGCCTGTCCCGTGACCTACTGGGATCTCTATGGCGAAAAGGGCCATCCGATCCGCACCACCGTGGCCGAGATGGGCCCGCTGTTGCTGTCGCGGCTGATGGAACTGTCCGAAGCGCAGGAAGGTGTGCTGAATATTGCCTTCCGTCTGGCCGATGAAGAAGGTTTGGCGCTGCTGGACCTCAAGGATTTGCAGGCGCTTCTGGTCTGGATCGGCGAAAATGCCGATCAGTTGACCCTGCGCTACGGCAATGTGTCACCCGCCACGGTCGGCACCATTCAGCGCCGTTTGCTGGTTCTGGAAAACGAAGGCGGCACCAAGCTGTTCGGAGAACCCGCGCTGGAACTTTCCGACATGATGCTGACGGATGCCGAGGGGCGCGGCCGCATCAACATCCTTGCCGCCGACACGCTGATGGGTGCCCCGCGCCTTTATGCCACCTTCTTGCTGTGGCTTTTGTCAGAGCTGTTCGAGCAACTGCCAGAGGTGGGCGATCCCGACAAGCCGAAGTTCGTGTTCTTCTTTGACGAGGCGCATCTTCTGTTCACCGACGCGCCGAAGGCGCTGGTCACAAAGGTTGAACAGGTCGCGCGTCTGATCCGGTCGAAAGGTGTGGGCATCTATTTCATCACGCAGAACCCTGCGGATGTGCCCGACAGCATTCTGGGGCAGCTGGGCAACCGGGTGCAGCATGCGCTGCGCGCCTTTACCCCCAAGGATCAGAAAGACCTTGAAAAGGCGGCGGAAACCTATCGCCCCAACCCGCGTTTCAACACTGAAACCGCAATCAAGGAAGTCGGCACGGGCGAGGCTGTGACATCCTTTCTGGACGCCAAGGGGGCACCGGGCATGGTCGAACGCTGCCTGATCCGCCCGCCATCCAGCCAGCTTGGCCCGCTGGACGATGCCGCGCGCCGCCAGGTCATGGCGGCATCGCCCGTCGCCGGGAAATACGACACAGCCGTCGACCGTGAGAGCGCCTTTGAAAAACTGGCAGCGCGCACCAAGGCCGCCGCGGACGAAGCCGCCGCCGCCGAGGCGCAGGAAATGCAGGTGAAGCAGTTCGACGATGGCCTGAAGAATCTGCGGCGGTTCGATGAAACACCTGCCGCCCCGAAAACGGGCGGACGGCAGCAGGCCACTTTTGGCGAGCAGTTGACCAAGACCGTGGTCAAGGAACTGACCGGCACCACCGGCCGCCGGATCGTGCGCGGGATTCTGGGCAGCCTGTTCAAAAGCCGCTGACACGGCTTTTGCGATTGATTAGCCGGGCAGGGGGCGGATGTTGATGCGGGTGATGCGGTTTTCCTTGCGCTGCACCACTTCGAACCGGAAGCCGTGAAAGGAAAACACCTGACCGGCTTCCGGGATCTGTTGTGCCTCGTGGATTACCAGCCCCGCAACCGTGTTCGCCTCGTCATCCGGCAGCGACCAGTCCATCGCGCGGTTCAGGTCGCGGATGGACATTCCGCCGTCGATGATGACCTCGCCTTCCTCTCCGGTTTTCAGCGGGTGGTCGGCATCGATGTCGAATTCATCGGCGATCTCTCCCACGATTTCTTCAAGGATGTCCTCCAGCGTTATCAGTCCCTGAAGCGCGCCATATTCGTCGACGACCAGCGCGAAATGGCTGCGACGCTTGATGAATTCGCGCATCTGTTCATCAAGGGCCGTGGTTTCCGGTACGAAATAGGGCTTCATCGCCACCGACAGCACATCAAGTTCCGCGATCGAGGAAAGATCGCCGTCCTCTCCCCGCACCAGTTTGTCGACAGCCCGCAACAGATCCTTGGCATGCAGGACGCCCACGATATTTTCGCGCTCTCCCTTGAACAGCGGCAGGCGGGTGTGCGCAGAACCAAGCACCGCTGACAGGATTTCGCCGGGGGGGGCGCCAGCATCGATCATCTCGACCTGGCTGCGATGACGCATGATTTCCTCGATGGTGCGCTCTGACAGGTCAAGAACACCCATCAGACGATCCCGGTCTTCCTTGTGGACGATACCTTCGGAATGGCCCAGCGCCAGCGCGTCGGCGATTTCGTCACGAACCGTAAACATGTCGCGGTTGGGGTCAGCCCGCACGCCGAACAGGCGCAGGATGACCCCGACGATCGCCCGGACCAATGCCACCAGCGGCGAGAGCAGCCGCACCAGAATCTCGACGATGCGGGCGACACGGGCGGCGACCGGTTCCGGGTTGTTGATCGCATAGGTTTTGGGCAGAACTTCGGAAAAGATCAGCACCAGTGCTGTCATCACGAAAGTCGCCACGGCCACGCCACCATCCCCGAACAGCCGCGTCAGCAGCGCCGTTGCAAGCGAGGCAGACAGGATGTTCACGACATTATTGCCCAGCAGCAGCGAGCCGATCAGCCTTTCGTTTTCCTGTGTCAGATCAAAGGCCGCCTCGGCGCCCTTGTCACCCCGGTCCGCTGCCGCGCGCAGCTTGGCGCGCGAAGAGGCGGTCAAGGCGGTTTCAGAGCCAGAGAAAAAGGCCGACATCATAAGCAGGATCAGGATAGCCCCGACGGTCATCCAGAAGGACAGATCGAAATTCGTTGCCGGATGGTCCATCAGGAATAACCTTCAGTTTTTCTGGGCAGGGCGTTTGATCGCGTCAGTCCTTGGCCAGCGGGTGATGCGTCAGCACCAGTGACCGCAGCCGGTCGTCCAGCACATGGGTATAGATTTCGGTCGTGGCCACATCGGCATGGCCAAGCAGCGTCTGGATGACCCGCAGATCGGCGCCATGGGCCAGAAGATGCGTGGCAAAGGCATGGCGCAGCACATGGGGCGTGACACGTTCGGGTGCGATCCCTGCTGACGGCGCCAGCGATTTCAGCAGAATGAAAAAGCCCTGCCGGGTCAGATGGCCATCCCGGCCGCTGGCAGGGAACAGGAATTTCGATGCCGGTTTCCCTTCGGCCTGTGCGGCCGCTTCGGCCCCGTCGCGCACCGTCAGCCATTCCGCCAGTGCTGTGCGGGCGGGACCCGACAAGGGCACCATCCGTTCCTTGCCACCTTTGCCGCGCACCAGAATCATGGCCGGGTCGCCCCGCACGGCAGCGACGGGCAGCCCGACGAGCTCGCTGACCCGCATTCCCGTGGCATAAAGCAGTTCCATCAGGCAGGTGGCCCGCCGCCTGTCGTCGTCCGTCCGGCCCATCCGGCGCGCGGCGGCAAGCAACGCCTCGACCTCGGCCTCGGTCAGGGTGCCGGGCAGGCGGCGGGCGCGACCCGGGCCGGTGATCTGGATGGCAGGATTGTCCTTGCGATGACCATCCTCGACCCTGTGCCGGAAGAACTGGCGCAGCGCCGACAGCCGGCGCGCACGGGTTGCTGTCGACAGCCCTGATCTTTCACAGGACACAAGATAATTCTCGACATCGGCCCGGCTGGCACCGCACAGAGAACCGCCCCGGTCAGAGAAGTGATCCGCAGCGTCTTTGAGGTCGCGACCATAGGCGAGCAGCGTATTGTTCGCGGCGGAAAGTTCTGCGGCCTGCGCGGCCAGAAAGGTGGAAATGGCGCGGCTGTCCGACATGGCCTCAGCCCCGCCGCTCCAGCAGCATAAGCTCCAGCGCGATACGGCGGGCATCGTTTTCCATGCCGATGCTGCGCAGCAGGGCCAGTGCTTCGGAAACGGCGCGCAGGTCACCCTTCACGCCGTCGGTGATCCCGTCCAGCGCCCGCAACAGTGCCTCTCCCTGTTTGCCCTCGGCAAGCAGGATACGGTTCGCTTCCGAAAGCTCCCCCCCGGCAAAACCCACAGCAATCGCCCGCGTCAGGCCATCTTGCGTGGCCAGCCCGGCAAGGTTTCCGCGGGCCACCCCTTCGGCAAAGCGTTCCTGCGAGCCGCTGGCGGTGTTGCGTGCAGCGACGGTTTCGTAATCGGTGGAGAGCATTCCCATGCGCCATGCGACACGTGCGCCGCGCCCTTCCACGGGCAGGGCAAGTACCCGCTCCGCATAGGCCTCGGCAAAGGGCACCTCAAGCTCGGCCTCGGCAACCATGGCATAGGCTTCGGGCAACAAGGCCGAAACCGCTGCTGCATCGCGCGAGGCCAGTGCCTGTTCCAGCCGTTGCACAGCGCTGATCCTGTCCCATATCCCGCCAGAGGCCGAGGGGCGCCCGGCATCATAGAGCGCGAACACCTGCGCGGGCGCGATGGCACCGTTGCGGGCCAGCCGTTCCGCCGCATCCAGTTGCTGCTTCCAGCCGGTATTCGCCCGCAGGTCGGCATTGGCAAAGGCGACGGGCAGGCCGGTTGTCGGTATGGGTTCACCCAGGGCTTCGAATATCCGCCAGATCAACGGCGTCGGCCGTTGCGGCTGTGGCAGGGGTGGCTCATCCTCATACAGGTCGGGGTCAAGGAAACGCGCAAGCAACTCGCCATCTGCTGCATCGACCTGGCCAAGGCTTTCGGCCGTGCGCAACGTCAGCGCGGCGGCGTTCCAGTCCCCGGCCCGGGCCAGGCAGAAAATGCGCGCCGTCAGCGTTGGGGCGATACCGGGGGAACGCAACATGCCGTCGCAGACCGCATCCTCTTCGCCGCGCAGAAGCGCCACATCGAAGGCGCGGCGGAAAAGTTCCGGCGTCGCGGCCCCCGACTGTTCCAGAAGCGCCGCCGCCTGATCCAGCGCGCCCAGATCAAGCAGCCTGTCAACCCGTGCCATCAGCAGCGCGCCGCTGCCATCGGAATCGCGCGGGGGGTCAAGCTCGGCCAGAAGCAGCATGTAAAGCAGGCTCTGCACGGCGGGCAGGGTATCCACACGCTCGCGCCGCAGCAGTGCGATCAGGTCGGCCTGCGGGGTGCTGCCCCACAGATTGCGCGGCAGGCCGGTCGTTGCCGGGGGCAACAGGCCAACTGCGTCAAGCTGCGGCGCATCAAGCGACTGCACCGTTATCTTTTCTGGCAGGACATTGCGCGCGACGCCGGGTTTGCGCACCGCTTGCGGCGTCAGACGCAGCGGATTGGCCGGCCCTGCGTTCGGGACGGTCATGGCGGCGGGTGTGGCCACCGATTCCGACAGCCAGTCAATCGCCGACAGCGGCGGTTCCGCCGAGACTGGAAGAGCAATGATGACGGCAACCGTTGCGGCGGCCGCGAACCTATTCAACATCCAATGTCACCGGCTGGCGTATCTCTTCCTGCGGCGGCACCTGCTGCCCCAGATACGCATAGCCGATCAGCGCGATGAAAGCGATGACCGCCAGAACGGCAAGGGCCTTGATGATGCTTCTCACGTCGAACTGCCTTCGTCTGTCTGCCGGTTGGCCCGGCTTTGCTTCGGCCGTGTCCACCGGCGGCCTGCTGCCGTTTATATATGGCATTTCCCGCAAGTTCACGTCATTCAGGGAAGAAAGTTCACGGCTGTGGCGGGACATGGCCGAACAGGGGCTTCATGTCGGCGTGGGGACATCGGGCCATTGTATTACGGCAAAACGGACAGCGGGCCGGGGAAAAGGGTGACGGACAGGCTAAAGAAGACGATCGTGCTTGTCGGCATGATGGGGGCGGGAAAGACGGCGGTCGGCACGGCGCTGGCCCGTCTGCTTGACGTTCCCTTCCTTGATTCGGACGAGGAAATCGTCAGGGCGGCCAGCATGACCATCGCCGAAATTTTCGCACGTGACGGAGAAGCGTTCTTTCGCGATCGCGAGACAGAAGTGCTCTATCGCCTGCTGGATGGTGCGCCCTGCGTGCTGTCGACGGGTGGCGGTGCCTTCCTGTCGGAACGAAACCGGGATCGCATCGCGCAAAAGGGCGTTTCGGTCTGGCTGGACGCAGATGTCGATGTCCTGTGGTCCCGTGTGCGTCACAAGACGACGCGCCCGTTGCTGCGCACCCCGGACCCGCAGGGCACATTGCGCAGGATTCACGGCGAACGCAGCCCGATCTACGCGCTGGCACAGGTGCGGGTGAAATCCGGCCCTCCGAAGACTGTCGAGGATATGGCGCATCGTGTGATTGACGCACTCGCAGCGCGGCCGGATGTGATCGGAAAGGAACAGGTATGACGATGGCGGATACCGTGCGGGTGGCCCTTGGTCCGCGCAGCTACGACGTGCGGATCGGGCAGGGGCTGCTGCCGCGTGCCGGTGCGGAAATCGCGCCGCTGCTGCGCCGTCCCCGCGTTGCGGTCGTCACCGATGAAACCGTCGCCGCCCTGCATCTGGATCATCTGCGCGAAGCATTTGCGGCAACGGGAATCGCCGTCTCGCATCTGGCGCTTCCGGCGGGCGAGGCGACGAAATCCTGGCCGCATCTGACCCGCGTTGTCGAATGGCTGCTGGCAGAAAAGGTGGAGCGCCGCGATGTCGTCGTGGCTTTCGGCGGCGGTGTGATCGGGGATCTGGTCGGATTTGCCGCGGCGATCCTGCGGCGTGGCGTCCGGTTTGTGCAGGTGCCGACGACCCTGTTGGCCCAGGTCGACAGTTCTGTCGGGGGCAAGACCGGCATCAATTCATCCCACGGCAAGAACCTGATCGGGGCCTTTCACCAGCCGTCGCTTGTGCTGGCCGACATCGATGTGCTGCAAACGCTGCCGCCGCGCGACTTTCTCGCCGGTTATGGCGAGGTGGTGAAATACGGGCTGCTGTGGGATCAGGCGTTTTTCGACTGGCTGGAGGTCAACGGCCCGGCGTTGGCGCAGGGCGACGCGGCGCTGCGCCAGGTTGCGGTGCAGCGGTCGGTTGCGATCAAGGCCGAAATCGTCGCCCGCGACGAAACCGAAGAAGCCGAACGCGCGCTGCTGAACCTTGGTCATACCTTCGGTCATGCGCTTGAGGCAGCGACAGGTTATTCCGACCGGCTGCTGCACGGTGAAGGTGTTTCCATCGGCTGTGCGCTGGCCTTTGAGTTAAGCCAGCGCCTTGGTCTTTGTGCGCAGGAGGCGACCAGTCGGGTCCGTGCCCATCTGCGAGCCATGGGGATGAAGACCGATCTGGCAGACATTGCGGGCGGTCTGCCCGATGCCGACGCCCTGATGGATCTGATGGCGCAGGACAAGAAGGTGCAGGACGGCAGGCTGCGGTTCATCCTCGCCCGCAGCATCGGTGAAACCTTCGTTTCGGCGGACGTGTCTGTCGACACCGTACGCGGCCTGATGGCAGAGGCGCTTTCGACCCGACATTGATCTGGCAGACCCGTCGATCTGACAGAGCCGTCGATCTGGCAGGCCCATCGATCTGACAGGTCGTCCGGCACAGGATACGATTGCGCAGCTTCCGGGTCGCGATGGCGCGGCGCTTCTGTGAAGGTTGGATGGAAACCATCCCTCACAGAAGGAAACCGCACGATGTTTGTCTATCAGGCGATGCACGCGGATCATGCCAGCGCTTACCGGAAGGGTGCCCCCGATGCCAACGGGCAGGCACCGGAGCGCACCATTTCCGATGGCGAAGGGAACCCGTGCCGTCACTGTCTGGATTTCGTGCCGAAAGGCAGGCCGATGCTGATCCTGGCCTATCGCCCGTTCCAGACGATCAACCCCTATGCGGAGCTTGGGCCCATCTTCCTGTGCGGGGATGACTGTGAACGTCATGCGGGCAGGGGTTTGCCACCGATTCTGAAGTCTTCACCCGACTATCTGCTGCGCGGCTATGACAGCAGTGAAAGGATTGTCTACGGCACTGGCGGCGTCGTACCTGTCGCACGGGTTGAGCATCGGCTAACCGAACTTTTTGCCATGCCGACGGTGGACTTTGTCCATATTCGGTCAGCGCGTAACAACTGCTTTCAACTGCGCGTCGACAAAGCATGAGTCCACCGGGGCAGGCCGGTTGCGGTCAGAACGGGATTTCGTCGTCGTAGTCGCGTCCGCCGCCACCGGATTGCCCGCCACCCTGGCCGCCGCCTTGACCACCACTGCCCTGGTTTCCACCACCGTAGCCGCCGCCATAGCCGGGATCATCATAGCCGCCGCCCTGTCCGCCGCCGCCGCCTTCGCCACGACCGTCAAGCAGGGTCAGTTCACCGCGATAGGGCCGCAGAACCACTTCCGTCGAATAACGGTCGGCCCCGGACTGGTCCTGCCACTTCCGGGTTTCAAGCTGGCCCTCGATATAGACCTTCGATCCCTTGCGCAGATATTGCTCGGCGATCTTCACAAGGTTTTCGTTCAGGATCGCCACGCTGTGCCACTCGGTGCGTTCCTTGCGCTCGCCGCTGTTCTTGTCGCGCCAGCTTTCCGAGGTGGCGATGCGCAGGTTGCACACCTTGCCGCCGTTCTGAAAACTGCGCACTTCCGGGTCGCGGCCCAGGTTGCCGATGATGATGACCTTGTTGACCGAACCAGCCATGGCGTTCTCCCTCGAATCTTTCGTCCGGTGTTAAAACATTCGATCAGGATGAACGACAGGTAAATCTTTGCGCAAAACATTGCGGGTGGCGTGGGGCCGCCGCAGGGGCAGGCAACCGGGGGCTGGCGCGGTCGGGGGGATTTCGTGTATCGTCACGCTGACCGTGACAGGGGCAACAGGGCGGGGACCGGCTTGACAGGGCGGCAGCGGGCAGGGGCGATACGGGATCGCGGTCATCTGACCCGCGCGGCTTGGGCTGCTGTCATCGTTCTTGCATTGCCGCAATCCGCGCTGGCAGAATCGCGCACCCTGTCCAGTTCCGGTCTTTCGGGGTTCCGTTCAAAGGCAGCACTGCTGGATGGCCGTCTGGCCAGCCAGTACAATGGTTCGGTCCGGCTGACGCCCAAGGGCAAGACGGCGGAAAGCGGTGTCGCGCCCCGCTACAACGGCAAATACAAGGGGGCCTTTCTGGCCCATGCCCGCAAGGTCGCGCGCAAGCATGGCGTGCCCGAGGACCTGTTCCTGCGGCTGGTGCAGCAGGAAAGCGGCTGGAACCCCGGCGCCGTGTCGCCGAAAGGGGCGACCGGACTGGCGCAGCTTATGCCCGAAACTGCCGCTCGGCTGGGCGTCAACCCCGAGGATCCGCAGGAAAACCTGGAAGGCGGTGCGCGCTATCTGCGGATGATGTATGACCGCTTTGGCAACTGGAAGCTGGCGCTGGCTGCCTATAACGCCGGGCCGGAAGCGGTCGCCAAGCATAAGGGCGTGCCGCCCTATGACGAAACGCGGAACTACGTGAAGGTGATTCTGGGGAGTTGAGTGAAGCGCCTGCCCATCCGGCAGGTGGCCGTTCATGGGTTCAGGGCTTGCCAAAACCCCGCCATCAGCCCTGCGGCCGCGACCAGTTCAGCCCCGCCCTTTATTACCATGACGATATCCGCTGTTGCCCCGTGCAGCCTGCGTTTGCCCAGAACGAAAGGTTTGCGGAACTGGTTGTCGGTATCCTGCAACAGACCGTGCAGAATATAGGAACCGACCGCAAAGGCGAAGCTGCCCGCCAGAATGCCCAGAAGCACAAGCTGCTGCATTTGCGACAGTGTCGTTTGCAGGGTCAGCAAGGACAGCAGCGTCATGGCGAATGAATACATGAGCGCTGCGCGATGCGCGATATCGACATAGACCGGGGCCACCGCCTGTTTGCTGCGGCGCATCTCAAGATATTTCCAGACCCCGGTCAGCAGCCCCGTAAAAAGGAAACCGGACGCAAGCAACAGTCCGACGGATGTGGAATAGGCAAGAAACATCAGGATTCTCCGGGTTTGCGACAAACCCTGATCTATCCCCTCGACTTTCATCCGACTTGTATCGAACGGCTAAATCACACACGACTTTGGTCGAGCCGGCGATAAAGGGGCAGGTCGGGTGCTGATCTTTCTGGATGACCTGATCGTGTTTTCCGGCAACCTTGGCGACCTTGGCCTTCATCGTCATGCCGCCCAGGCCATCATCTGCAGCCTTGACGGACCGATTGCGATCCGGGCTTCTGGGCAGATCAGCGAACACGCCTGCGCCTATATCCCACCGGGGCTTTTGCACAGGCCGGATTTTGGCAACCGCCGCGCAATCGTCGTGTATCTTGCGCTTGGCAGTCCATGGGCGTGCCGCGCCAAGGGGAGGTTCCCGCAGGATTGCGTCACGGGGCTGCCTGCAAACGACTGGCCCCGTAACTTGGCTGCCAGCATTGAGGCCGGTTCCGAGGGCATGGGCGACAGGCTAAGGCGGCAACTGGCACGCATATTGCCGGAACGGCAGGAACAGGTGCGCGGGACGGATGCGCGCGTTGCGGCCATTCTTCACGCCACGCGGCAAAGGGCGGGGCAGATGCCGGAAGCGGATCTGTCGCAATCCAGACTCCGTCACCTGTTTGTCGAGGAAACCCAGGTGCCGTTCCGCCGCCACCGCGTCTGGCGAAGGCTGGAATCCGCCATGACACTGGCTTTGACAGGTCGGTCCCTGACGGCTTCTGCACATGAAGCGGGCTTTTCCGATTCCGCGCACCTGTCGCGGGCATTCCGCGAGATGTTCGGGCTTTCACCGTCGCATGTTCTGGCGGCGATCACGGATTTCCACGACCTGCGGACGCCGCTTGTTGAAGAGCATGTGCAGGAGCCCTGACTCCTGCCATGCCGGGCCTTTGCCGTTCGCGGGCCGTCAGCTTGCCCGTGCCTGACGCTTGCGTTCGTGCGGATCAAGTTCCCGCTTGCGCAGCCGCACCGATTTCGGCGTTACCTCGACCAGTTCGTCATCGTCGATATAGGCGATGGCTTCTTCAAGGCTGAAACGGATATGCGGGGTCAACCGCACGGCCTCATCCGTGCCGCTGGCCCGCACGTTGGTCAGTTTCTTGCCCTTCAGCGGGTTCACTTCCAGATCGTTGTCGCGCGAATGCTCGCCGATGATCATGCCTTCATAGACCGGCTCCTGCGGGCCGATGAACATGCGACCGCGGTCTTCCAGGTTCCAAAGCGCGTAGGCGACCGAGGTGCCGTTTTCCATCGAGATCAGAACGCCCACCCGGCGACCCTGGATCGCGCCCTTGTGCGGGGCCCAGGAATGGAAAATCCGGTTCAGGACGCCGGTGCCGCGCGTGTCGGTCAGGAATTCGCCGTGATAGCCGATCAGGCCGCGCGACGGCACATGGGCTATGATCCGGGTCTTGCCCGCGCCCGCCGGTTTCATTTCCACCAGATCGCCCTTGCGCTGCCCGGTGATCTTGTCGATCACCGCACCCGAATATTCGTCATCGACATCGATGATAGCTTCCTCGATCGGTTCATGCCGGACACCGTCGATGTCACGGAAGATCACCCGCGGACGGGAGATCGACAGTTCGAACCCTTCACGGCGCATGTTTTCGATCAGCACGCCCATCTGCAATTCGCCGCGCCCGGACACGATGAAGGCATCGCCACCCGGCGTATCCTCGACCTTGATGGCGACGTTGAGTTCGGCTTCTTTCATCAGACGTTCGCGGATGACGCGGCTTTGCACCTTGTTGCCGTCGCGGCCCGCCAGCGGGCTGTCGTTGATGCCGAAGGTGACTGAAATCGTTGGCGGATCGATCGGTTGCGCGGGCAGGGCGGTTTCCACTTCCGGCGCGCACAGCGTGTCGGCGACGGTGGCTTTCGTCATGCCGGCGATGGTCACGATATCGCCTGCCTCGGCCACATCGATGGCCGCCTGCGCCAGACCACGAAATGCCATGACCTTGGTGCAGCGGAACTGCTCGATCCGTTCGCCGTCACGGGTCAGCGCCTTGACCTGTTCACCCACGCGCAGCCGCCCGCTTTCAACGCGACCGGTCAGAATGCGGCCGATGAACGGATCGGCCGACAACGTGGTGGCCAGCATGGTAAAGGGTTCCTCGACCCGCGCGATCTGCTTCGGCGCGGGGACGTGATCCACGATCATGTCGAACAGTGCGGACAGATCCTGACGCGGCCCGTCAAGGTCGGCATCGGCCCAGCCCGCCCGGCCCGAGGCGTAAAGATGCGGGAAATCGAGCTGATCGTCATTGGCGCCAAGGTTGGCAAACAGATCGAACACCTCGTTCAGGGCGCGGTCGGGTTCGGCATCGGGCTTGTCGACCTTGTTCAGCACGACAATGGGCCGCAGGCCGAGTGCCAGCGCCTTCGATGTCACGAATTTTGTCTGCGGCATCGGCCCTTCTGCGGCATCGACAAGCAGGCAGACGCCATCAACCATCGACAGGATGCGCTCGACCTCCCCCCCGAAATCGGCGTGGCCGGGGGTGTCGACGATGTTGATGCGTGTGCCCTTCCATTCGACAGATGTGCATTTCGCAAGGATGGTGATGCCGCGTTCGCGTTCGATGTCATTCGAATCCATCGCCCGTTCGGTGACCTGCTGGTTTTCACGGAACGCGCCCGACTGCTTCAGAAGCTCGTCCACCAGCGTGGTCTTGCCGTGGTCGACGTGCGCGATGATCGCGATGTTGCGAAGTTCCATGATGTCCG
>JBOFCO010000006.1:0-6402 GCA_051646105.1 Paracoccaceae bacterium | reverse complement strand
CGGACATCGGTTTTTACGAGATGGGTCTTGATTCCTCTGACCTGCTGAACGTCTCGGCGGAACTGGAATCCTGTCTTGGCCGCACGCTGTATCCGACGCTCCTTTATGAACAAGGTTCCGCTGCGCAGCTGGCGTGCTGGCTGCGGTCGGAAGGTATCTCCACCCTGGCCGCGACCAATGTGGCCTGCGACAATCCCGGTGTCGGGATTGCAGGCAATCTCACGGATTTCGTAGCGCGTGTCGTCCGGATGGAGGCCGGACTTGCGGCCCTGCCGGACGTGGATATACCGTTCTATGATCTCGGGCTGGATTCTGGCGCGCTGATGGCGCTGTCGCGCGCATTCGAACAGCATTTCGGCAAGACCTTCTATCCCACGCTTTGCTACGAATACGGCAGCGTCCGCGCGCTGGCTGACCATTTTTCCGGGATGGGTCTTTCGGCCCCCGGCACGGTTGTTGCAGCGGCAGAAAGCGCAACGGTGCGGACAGGGGCCGGCCTGTTCCGTGCGACCGAGGTCTGGGAAAGGGCACCGCTGCCAAAGATGAAGGACTGTCCGGGCAACTGGGCGGCCGTCGGCAAAGGGGCGGTTCTTGACGGTCTGCCGCAATGGCAGGGGCAGACCGGCCTTGAGGGTGTCGTCTGGGTCGCCCCGGAAGGGCCAGCCGATGCGCTGCTGGATGCGGCGCTGGGTATCGCGCAAAGGCTTGTCGAAGCCAGACAGGCCCTGCGGCTCGTCGTGATTGCCCCTGACATGGCGTCGGCGTCGGCGCTTGTTCCCTTTTTCCGCACGATGGCCCGGGAAACGCCGCGGCTTTCAGGGCGGATCGTGACCGGGGCCGCGCACGACCTGCGCGCGGAACTTGCCGCGCCCGAGCCGGACCGCGGCTTTGAATGGATTGACCATGGCGGCGCAGCCGGAACGCGCATGCGGCAGGCTCTGGCACTTGCTCCGGCCGTGCCGTTATCGCATGCCAGCCCTGTCGGCGGTGCCATCGTAATCACCGGGGCGCAAGGGGCTGTTGCGCAGCATCTGCTGGATGCTTTCCATGCGCGGGGGCACCGCCGTTTCTGCCTTATCGGGCGACGGGCGGCCTCTGGCGCGCTTTCCGCGAAATTGCGGCATCTGGTCGCTGACGGCACCGAAATTCAGGAACTTCAGGCCGATATTGCGGACGGCCCCGCCATGGAACAGGCTTGGAAGGCGGCCAAGGCCCGCTTTGGCAGCATCGGCGGTATCCTGCATTGCGCGGGGCTGCTGCGCGACGGGTTCCTTGCCGACAAATCCTTGGCCGATGCGCAGACCGTTCTGGCAGTGAAACTGCCCCCGCTGCAACAGCTTGATATGCTGAGCCGGGGGGAACCGCTGGCCTTTTTCGCGGCCTGCGGATCGATTACAGGGGTCATCGGCAATGTCGGGCAAGCGGATTACGCCTTTGCCAATGGCGCGATGGCAGGGTTCCTTGCTGAACGTGCGCGGCTTGTCGCTATGGGCGAGAGAGCCGGTGCCTCCCTGTGCATGAACTGGCCGCTCTGGGCCGAAGGCGGCATGGCACCCGACACGCGCCGTGCGGCGCATCTTGCTGCAGAAACCGGCCTGGCCCCACTGCCGACTGATGCCGCCGTGGCGGCATTTTATGCCGCGCTGACGGAACCGGGTGACGGGCGGATCATGCCGCTGATGATCGAAACCGGGGCCGAGGCGCGTTTCAAGGGGTTTGCCGACGGCACCGGACTGGCAATGGCCGGGGCGGAGTCCGTGCCAGCAAGGCCCGGGCCTGTTCCGGCGCAGGAACCCAAGGCACAACCGGAGCCGGTTTCCGGCAATGCCCCCGGCATGCCGGTGGCCGTGATCGGCATGGCGGGCGAATATCCCGGCGCGCGCGACCTGAACGAATTCTGGACCGGTCTTCTGGCCGGACAAGACGCGATCACGCCGGTTCCGCAGGACAGATGGGATCATGCCGCCTTGCTGGGCGATGGTCGTGGCGCACGCGGCAAGGTCTATGCCTCCGACGGAGGCTTCATCGCCGATCATGACCGCTTCGATGCCGCCTTCTTCAACATTCCCCCGCGTGAGGCGCGGCTGCTCGATCCGCAGGAACGCCGCTTTCTTCAGATCGCCTGGCAGACGGTGGAATCGGCGGGCCTGAATCCGAAGGCACTGGATGGCGCGGCGGTGGGCGTGTTCGTGGGTGCCATGTGGGGCCAGTATCAGTTGCAGGGGGCCGACGCCGAAGGCTCGGTCGCGGCCTCGATCTATGCGGCCATTGCCAACCGGGTGTCCTACAGCCTGAACCTGACCGGCCCCAGCTTTGCGCTGGACAGCATGTGCTCGTCATCCTTGTCGGCTCTGCATCTGGCGATGGAAAGCCTGCGGCGGGGCGAATGCCGGATGGCGATTGCGGGCGGTGTCAACCTTATGTCGCATCCGCACAAGTACCGTTTCCTGTGCCAGAACCAGATGCTTTCCGATGACGGACGCTGCCGCAGTTTTGGCGAGGGCGGAAACGGCTATGTGCCCGGCGAAGGTGTCGGTGCCGTTCTGCTGAAACCGCTCGATCGGGCCCTCGCCGATGGCGATCCGGTGCAGGCAGTCCTTCTGGCCTCGGCGCTGAACCATGGCGGGCGCGGCGCGGGGATGACAGTTCCAAGCCCGGCCGCGCAGGCAAAGGTGATCCGCCGCGCGCATGAGGCGGCGGGAACGCTGGACCGTGTCAGCTATATCGAGGCGCATGGCACCGGCACCGCGCTTGGCGACCCGATCGAGGTCGAGGGCATCCGGCAGGCTTTCGCAGGCAGCGGTCAGACGGATTGCGCATTAGGATCGGTGAAATCGAACATTGGCCATCTGGAAGGCGCGGCGGGGATCGCGGCGCTGGCCAAGGTGGTGCTGCAACTGCGCCACGGGCTGCTGGTGCCCAGCCTGCATTCCGACACTCCAAATGCCCGGCTGCGCCTGGAAGACAGCGCACTGCATCTTCAACACGGGACGCAGAGCTGGCAGGGCGCGGATCGTATTGCCGGGATTTCGGCCTTTGGCGCCGGCGGCAGCAATGCGCATCTGGTCGTGGGTGCGGCGCCGGAAACCGGGCTGCGGGCAGAAAACGGGCCGGCATTGCTGGTGATTTCGGCGCGAGATGACGAGGCGCTGCGCCGCTATGCGAGCCGCTGGATCGATTATCTGAAGGGTGCCGTCGCACAGGGTCTGCCCTTTTCCGCGATTGCCGGAACCTCAGTCACTGGCCGCGCCCAAATGGCTTGTCGTCTGGCGCTGATGGCGGGCAATCATGCCGAAGCCGCCGCGCTGCTGTCTGAATGGCTGGATGGCAAGGCAGAACGCGGCTTGCTCCGGGTGCCCGGTCTGGCGGAAACCGCCGCGGATCTTGCCCTGCAAGAGAAAGCCAGTGCCTTCCTGAGTGGAGAACCGTTGACCGCCGAAGCCGGTCCTCGCGTCGAAATCCCGGTTTATCCATTTGGCGGCGACCGCTATTGGCTGGACGCCGCGCCGGTGGAGGCAACCGTTGCAGGGCAGCCAGCCGACCCGCTTTTGCACCGGCTTCGTCCCGCGCTGGACGGGGTGGGCTATGACAGTCGCTGGATGCCCGGGGAACCGCTTCTTGAACAGCACGTCATCGCGGGCCGACCGTTGATGCCTGCCGCGATGATGCTGGAAACCGCGCGCAGGGCGTTGGCGGTGCATATTCCAGGTGCGCGGATCGCGCTTGCGGTGGCGCGCATCGGCCTGCCTTTCGGGGCCGCGCCGGAGGGCGCAGCGGAACTTTCCACCTCTGTTTTCGCACATGGCCGTGGTCTGGCGGTGGAACTGCGCCCGATGTCGTCCGAAGCTATCGTGCTTCAGGCGCAAAGCGCCGTGACCCCGCAACCGACGGCGACGATGACACCCCCCGAAGCTGTAGAGCAGGTAAACAGGCTTTACGAGCAATTCTCCGGTGCGGGGCTGGAATACGGGCCGCTTTATCGTTGCCTGACCGCGACGGCCTATGTCGGCAGTGCCTGCTGGGCCCGCATCGGCCTGACCTCTGAACCGGGCTGGCGGCGCAATGTGCTGGCCATGGACGCGGCCATGCAGGCGGTTGTTCTGTGTGGCAACGATCTGGCAGGTGACGATACCGCCTGGTTGCCTTCGGAATTCGAAGGGGTGGAGTGGCATGGCGAAACCGCCGATGCCGTATGGGCCGTGGCGGAACCGTTGTTGTCCGGTCCGGCGCGACGCTGCTATGCGCTGACCCTGACCGACGCATCCGGCACCGTCCTGTGGCGCGCGGAACGGTTTACCCTGCGACCCGTCCCGAAATTCGCCGCAACGCCCGTTGACCGCCCAAGCCCGACCAGCGCAGCGGTTGCGGAACCTGTCGGAACACAGACCGACAGCGGTGCGTTGCGCGATGCCCTGCGGTCCTGCCTCTGCGATCTGCTTGCCGCAGAATCCGGGCTGAGCGCCGATCAGGTGCGGCGCGAGAATGCCTTTGCGGCCCTTGGCGTCGATTCCGTGATGGTGATGAAGATGACCTTCACGCTGGAGGAAAAGCTGGGCAGCCTGCCGAAATCGCTGTTCTTTGACTGCCCCGGCATAAACGAACTGACCGACTGGCTGCTGACCGAAAAGGCCGGGGCGCTGCCAGCACTGGTCGGAGATGGGATCGCCGGGACTGTTTCCACCGCCGTGATGCCCAAAACCGCCGCGTTGCCCCGTGGCGTGCCGATGCTGACATCCTTGCGCAAGAAGGCTGCCGAAGCCGTTCATCAGGAACCGTTGGCCGTGATCGGCATGGCAGGGCGCTTCCCTGATGCCGACGGCGTCGATGCGCTTTGGGAAAACCTTGCCAGCGGCCGCAATTCCGTTCGCCGGATCCCGCAAGATCGCTGGCCTGCCGACCTGTTCCGCAACGAGGACGGCCGCAAGGGCAACATCTGCGATTTTGGTGGCTTCCTTGCTGACGTGGCGGGCTTTGATGCCGATTTCTTCGGCATGACTCCCATTGATGCGAAGCGCGCCGATCCGGCGGAACGCATCATCCTGGAAACCGCATGGTCGGCGGCCGAGGACGCAGGCTATTCCCGCAAGGCGCTGAAGGGCCGCCCGGTGGGCGTTTTCGTTGCCTCGATGTGGCAACAGTACCAGCATTTCGGTCTGGATGTGGCGCTGCGGGGCGAACAGATGTCGGCGGTATCGCTGCTTTCGTCCACGGCCAGCCGGATTTCGGGGATGCTTGGCGTGAACGGCCCCTGTCTGGCGCTTGATACGATGTGTTCGGGCGGGCTGACGGCCCTGCATCTGGCGCGGCAGGCGATTGCCAGCGGCGATTGCGAGGCGGCAATTGTCGGAGGCGTGAACCTTTCGCTGCATCCGCACAAGTATCTTACCCTTTCGGCGGGCGGATTTCTGTCCCGCGCGGGGCATTGCGCGGCCTTCGGGGCCACGGCGGATGGCTATGTCCCCGGCGAAGGATCGGCCTGCATCATGGTCAAGCCGCTTTCCCGGGCCCTGGCCGATGGCGACCCCGTGCACGGGGTCATTCTGGGGACAGCGATCAATCATATCGGAACGGTCAACGGCAGCACGATACCAAGCGCAGCGTCGCAGGCGAAGGTAATCACCAGCGCACTGGAGGCAGCGGGGATCGACCCGAGGCAGGTCAGCTATGTCGAGGCCCACGGCACCGGCACCGCTCTGGGCGACCCGATCGAGCTGGAGGGACTGGACAGCGCGCTCAATGCCGATGGCACGCATCCGGGCTGCCATCTCGGATCGGTAAAAAGCAACCTCGGCCATGCCGAAGCGGCGGCGGGGATGATCGGAATTGTGAAGGTTCTGATGCAGTTCCGGCATGAAAAGCTGGCCCCTACGCTGCATATCCAAAAGACCAACCCCGTGCTGGAGCTGGACCGCAAGCCTTTCCATCTGGTCGATCGCCTGCAGGACTGGAACCCCGGGGCTGAAAAATTCGCTGCCGTCAGCGCATTCGGGGCGGGGGGCAGCAATGCCAATGTGATCCTGCAATCACCGCCGCGGCGCGAGGCGACCGCCTTTGGCACCGGCCCTTATCTGTTTGCCCTCAGTGCGCGCGGCGATGCGCAGCTTCATGCGCAAATCAGCAACCTTCGCGGCTGGCTGGCACGCAATCCGCTGGCCGATCTGCGCGCGGTCTCTGCCACGCTGCTTCTGGGCAGGGAAGATCAGCCCCGGCGCATCGCGCTGCTGGCCGGGGATCACACCACGCTTCTCGCACGGCTTGATGCCTGTCTGGAGGGCCGGGCACATGGCGCGGAAATTTTCGCAGGCGGGGCAGAAACCGGCCGCGCTGGCGATCTTTTCGACGACGCCGAAGGCCAGGCCATGGTCCGCCGTCTGGTAGAGAACCGTCGCCTTGCAAAGCTGG
>JBOFCO010000228.1:0-9853 GCA_051646105.1 Paracoccaceae bacterium | reverse complement strand
CCGTCCGTGCACCGGCGCGGTGTTCCTGCTGCTGCTCTGCTGGCGCATGGGGCTGGATGCCGCCGGGATCGCCGGGGCGTATGCCATGGGGATTGGCACGGCACTGGTTTCGGCGCTTGTGGCCCTTGCCGCGCATGGCACGCGCGGCAGCGTCGTTGCAGCACTGGCCGGACGGGCCGGGCGCATCATGCCGCTGGTCGAGGTTCTGGCGGGCGGGCTGGTGACGATCGTCGCGCTGAGGCTGCTTTTCCCCGCAGGCTGACCGGCACCGCCGCCGCTTGCCCGAAGACGGACTTCGCGCTATGGGGGGCCATGTCACACAACCGGGAATATGTCTCGCAGGCGCGCGCGCTGCTTGCGCTGGGCCTGCCACTTATCGGCACAGGCCTGGCGCAGATGTCCCTGCATGTCACGGATACGGTGATGATGGGCTGGTATGGCGTGGCACCGCTGGCGGCGCTGGTGCTGTCGGGCAGCTATTATTTCGTGCTGTTCGTCGTCGGGGCGGGTTTCGGCAATGCGATGATGGGGCAGGTGTCGGATGCTCTGGGCCGCGGGGACGAAGCGCAGGTGCGCCGGGAAACCCGCATGGGCCTGTGGCTGTCGATCCTGTTCGGCTTGGCCGTGCTGCCGTTTTTCTGGTGGTCGGAACCGATCCTGCTGGCATTGGGGCAAAAGCCCGAGGTCGCCGCGCTGGCGCAGGATTTCCTGCGTATCGCGGGTTTCGGCCTTGTTCCCGCGCTGGTCGTCAACGCGCTGAAAAGCTATCTGGCCGCCCTTGAACGTGCCGGGGTGGTGCTTTGGGTGACGCTGGCGGGGGTCGTGCTGAATACGGCACTGGCCTGGGCGCTGATCTTTGGCAACTGGGGCGCGCCGGAGCTTGGCGTGCGGGGGGCCGCGATCGCATCCCTGACCGTACAGACGGTTTCGGCTTTGCTGCTGATGCTTTACGCGGCACGGGAACCCGCCAGCCGCCGGTTCCATCTGTTCGCCCGGTTCTGGCGGCCCGACTGGCCGGCGTTCTGGCGCGTCTACCGGCAGGGCTGGCCCATCGGCCTGACCGGTCTGGCCGAGGTTGCGCTGTTTTCGGGCGCCGCCCTGATGATGGGCTGGATCGGCACGGTGGAACTGGCCGCACATGGCATCGCCCTGCAGGTGGCTGCGCTGGCCTTCATGGTGCATATGGGGCTGTCACAGGCGGCGACTGTTCGGGTGGGGCGGAGTTATGGAGAGGGCGATACCGACGGCCTGCGCGGCTCGGCCAAGGTGGCGCTGGTCATGTCGGGCCTGTTCGGGCTGGCGATGGTGACGCTGTTCCTGATCCTGCCCGGGCCGATCATCGGACTGTATCTGGATCGGGCCGATCCGGATGCGCCGGCGATCCTTGCCTATGGTATCCGCCTGCTGGCGCTTGCGGCGCTGTTCCAGATGTTCGATGCGGCGCAGGTGATGGGGCTGGGTCTGCTGCGCGGGGTGCAGGATACCCGCGTGCCGATGTGGATCGCGATTTTCAGCTACTGGATCGTGGGCATTCCGGCCAGCTATCTGCTGGCCTTTTCGCTGCATCTGGGTGGCGAAGGGCTGTGGCTGGGGCTGGTCGCCGGGCTGGCGGTGGCGGCGGTGCTGCTGAACCTGCGGTTCTGGCGCGGGCTGCGCGGGCGCCTGGCGGCGGCGTAAAGGGGGGCTTTGCGCCCCCCTCAAGACCCCCGCAGGATATTTGCACCAAACGGAAATCAGCCGATTTCGGCAAGCAGCGCCAGTGCGGATCGCAGTTTCGCGGCTTCGTCCTCGCGCGCTTCCAGATTTGTGCGGGCCTCGTCCACGACTTCCTCGGGTGCGGAGGCGACGAAATTCGGGTTGTTCAGCCGCCCTTTCAGCCCGCCGATTTCCTTCGCCAGCTTTTCCATCGCTTTGGAAAGGCGTGATTTTTCTTCGGCAATGTCGATCACGCCTGCCAGCGGCAGGGCGAAGGTCGCACCTTCCGCCGCGATGGTGATCGCGCCCTTCGGCATCGCGCCTTCGGTCAGGCTTTCGATCCGGGCAAGGCGCTTTATCATCGCTTCGTTCCGGGACCAGACCGCGCGGGCCTGATCGGACAGCGCGGTTGCCACCATGTCCAGCTTCAACCCCACGGGCACATGCACCTGCGCGCGGGCGGACCGGATATCGTCGATCAGCGAGATGACCCAGTTGAGTTCGCTTTCCGCCGCCGCGTCGGCCAGATCGGGATAGGCGGGCCAATCGGTGTGGACCAGCAGCTTTTCACGGCTGCCGGTAATTGCCCACAGTTCTTCGGTGATGAAGGGCATGATCGGATGCAGCAGGATCATGCACTGGTCCAGCACCCATGCCATCGTGGCGCGGGTTTCGTCGGCCGCTGCACCATCAAACAGCGGCTTGGCGAATTCCACATACCAGTCGCAGACCTTGCCCCAGACAAAGGCGTAAAGCGCGTTGGCTGCATCGTCGAAGCGGTATTTCGCCAGCGCGTCATCCACCGCGCGGGCGGCTTTTGCGGTTTCGGCGATGATCCAGCGGTTGACGGTGGCATTGGCTTTCGGGGCAGGGCCGGTTGCATGGCCCTCCCACACCCCGTTCATTTCCGCGAACCGGCAGGCGTTCCACAGTTTGGTGCCAAAGTTGCGATAGCCCGCGATGCGGTCTTTCGACAGTTTCAGGTCGCGCCCCATTGCCGCCATCGCGGTCAGGGTGAAGCGCACGGCATCGGCCCCGTATTCGTCGATCAGGTCGAGCGGATCGAGCACATTGCCAAGCGACTTCGACATTTTCTTGCCCTTCTCGTCGCGGACGAGGGCATGGACGTATACGGTTCTGAAGGGCACCTGATCCACCACGGCAAGCTGCATCATCATCATCCGGGCGACCCAGAAGAAGATGATGTCGAAGCCGGTGACGAGGGTCGAGGTGGGGAAGTATTTTTGCAGTTCCGCCGTTTGTTCAGGCCAGCCGAGCGTGCCGATGGGCCAGAGGCCGGAGGAGAACCAGGTGTCGAGAACGTCGGGGTCGCGGAGCAATTTGCAGTCATTGTCATCATCGATGCCGACATCGTTCCCCATAGTCTTTACATAAATATATGTCTCGTCCCAGTCCCTTGTACCATGGAAGCTTGCAGCCTTTTCATAAGCTTCAACAACATTTGCAGCGCAGAATTCATGTCCCGGAATGTCGCGCCAAACCGGAATCTGGTGCCCCCACCAGAGTTGCCGCGAGATACACCACGGCTCGATATTCTCCAGCCAGTGGAAATAGACCTTGGCGTCGCGCTCCGGCAGGATCACGGTATCGCCGTTCCGCACCGCATCAATCGCGGGCTGCACGATCTTGGCGGTATCGACAAACCACTGGTCGGTCAGCATCGGTTCGATGACAACTTTCGACCTGTCGCCAAAGGGTTGCATGATCTTCTTCTTCTCGACAAAGGGGATCATCCCGCCGTCGAAACAGGTCTTGCCGTCGCTGTCGTCCGGCTCCCCCGGCACCATCACCGCCAGCCCTTCGGCGGTGATCTGGGCGACGACGCGCTTGCGCGCCTCGGCCCGGTCCAGCCCGCGCAGTTCCGTGGGCACAAGGTTGATCGTGGTGACGTCGCCTGCCTCACGCTCCCCCCGCGCGATCTGTCCGGTGATGGTGGCGCTTTCCTCATACGAAAGCCCGTCGGCCCGCATCGCGCCCTTGGTATCCATCAGCGTGTACAGGGGGATGCCGTTGCGCATCGCCACGGCATAGTCGTTGAAATCATGCGCGCCGGTGATCTTGACCGCGCCGCTGCCGAAATTCGGGTCGGGATATTCATCGGTGATGATCGGGATCAGGCGGCGGTGTTCCTTTGGCCCAACCGGAATTTCACAGAGTTTTCCAATGATTGGCGCATAACGTTCATCAGACGGGTGAACCGCCACAGCGCCGTCGCCCAGCATGGTTTCGGGGCGTGTCGTGGCGATAGAGATATAGTCGCGCGTCTCGCGCAGCGTCTCGACGCCGTTTTCGTCCTTTTCCACATATTCATAGGTGGCCCCGCCCGCGAGCGGGTACTTGAAGTGCCACATATGGCCGTCAACCTCGATATTCTCGACCTCAAGATCGGAAATCGCAGTCTCGAAATGCGGATCCCAGTTCACCAGCCGCTTGCCGCGGTAGATCAGCCCTTTGTTGTAAAGATCGACGAAAACCTTGATGACCGCATCGGGGAAATTGCCCGACATGGTAAATGCCTCGCGGTCCCAGTCACAGGTTGCGCCAAGACGCTTCAACTGGTTGATGATGGTGCCGCCGGATTTTTCCTTCCAGTCCCAGACCTTTTCCAGAAACGCCTCGCGCCCCATTTCGCGGCGGGTGGCGTTGGATTTGTCCTTGGCAAGTTCGCGCTCCACCACCATCTGCGTGGCAATGCCCGCGTGGTCGGTGCCCACCTGCCATAGTGTGTCGAAGCCGCGCATCCGGTGCCAGCGCACAAGAATGTCCTGCAACGTGTTGTTGAAGGCATGACCCATGTGCAGGCTGCCGGTGACATTCGGCGGCGGGATCATGATGCAGAAAGGCTCTGCGCCCGGTTTCGCGTTCGCCCCGGCGCGGCCGACCTTGCCATCGATCCACTGCTTCGAGATGCGCGCCTCGGCCTCGGCAGCGTTAAAGGTCTTTTCCATCGGCATCTGGCATCCCCGCATTGCTGGTGCACTGCGGTTTAGCCAAAGCGCGCGGCAAGGGAAAGGCCGCGCGCAAAAGGCGGTCAGCGCGGGCCGACCAGTGCAAAGACTGAGCCGTTCGGATCGGTGGCATAGCAGATGAAGGCCGGGCCGGGCACTTCCTGCGGGCCGTGAACAACCGTTCCGCCCGAGGCCCCGATCTGCGCCATCGCCGCATCGATGGAATCGACACCAAAGAACGGCACCCAGTTCGGCGGGATTCCCGGCCCTTGCAGCTTCATGATGCCTCCGAGGTCGGTGCCGCTGCGGGATATCAACTGATAGGTGCCCATCGGCCCCATATCCATCGCGTTGCCCGCCGCCCAGCCCAGCAGCTCGGCGTAAAAGGCCAGCGCGGCGGCGGGATCGGATGTCGACAATTCCTGCCAGTTGCCATGACCCATCTTCTGCTGGTCAAAGGCATTGCCCTGCTGCCCGGCCAGCGGTTGAAGGATGCCAAAGGCCGCGCCCTGCGGATCGGTCACAATCGCAAAGCGACCGGTTTCGGGAATATCTGCCGGTTCCACATGCACGCTGCCGCCCATCGCCTTGAGCTTTGCCACCGTCGCGTCGCAGTCGGTCACGGCAAAATAGACCATCCAGAAATTCGGCATGGCTTCTTCGGGCTGATAGATGCCCGCGACCATCGCGCCGTTGCGCGAGGCGATGGTGTAACTCATCCCCGGAATGCCGGAATCCCGCGTCTCCCAGCCCAGAAGGGGGCCATAGAAGGCCGTGGTGCTTTTTGCATCGGGTGTGGTCAGTTCATACCAGCAGGGAGCACCGTGATGGGTCATTTCATCTCTCCCTCGACAAGGATGGGGACGAAACCGCCATAAATCATCCGCTTGCCGTCAAAGGGCATTTCCGCGAAATCGGCGGGGTTCATGTCGGCCCGCGCCATCATGTCGGCATAGGCGGCATCGCGTGTTTTCTTGTCGGGCCAGGTCAGCCAGCAGAAAACCACGGTTTCATCTTCCTTCGCCTCGACCGCGCGCAGGAAATCGGTCTGCTTGCCGGGGGGCACGTCATCGCCCCAGGCCACGACGATGCTGTGGGCGCCCAGTTTCTTGAATTCCGGCCACCACTTCGCTTCATGGGCACGATAGGCTTCCTTGCCCGCCGTGGGCACCGGAATCACGAATCCGTCGATATAGGACATGGCGTTTCCTTTCCTGCTTTCCCTGCAAGGCTGCATGATGTAGTTAGAAAAAGCAACCGACGGTCAGGAAAAATGACCATATCCCGCCAATGACCATATCCCGCCGCCGCAGCTATGATGAAGGATGCCTTGCCGCCCATGCGCTTGACCTGATCGGGGATCGCTGGGCGCTGCTGATCGCGCGCGAATTGCTGCTGGGGCCGCGCCGGTTTGCGGCGATCCGGGCCGGACTGCCGGGCATCAGCGCCAATGTGCTGACCCAGCGGCTGGAGGAGATGGAGCGCGACGGCCTGCTGCGACGTGACATGCTGCCCGAACCAGCGCGGGTGCAGGTCTATGCGCTGACAGAGGCAGGTCAGGGGCTGTGGCCGGTGCTTCGCGCGCTGTGCCTGTGGGGCGTGCGCCAGCCGGGGCACGATCCGCGCCGGTTCATCAGCCCATCCGCCCTGATGCTGTCGATGCGTGCCCTCTGCGACCGGGGTCGGGCGGGGTCGCATCTGGCAGAGTTCCGGATGGGGGAAGAGGTGTTCACCGTGCGCACCGGTCCCGGAAAATACCGAGTGACGCGTGGGGGCGAGGGGGCCGGACTGGTGTTTAGCGGCGCGGCGAATGCGATGGCTGCGACGATTTATGGACCAGCCCCGCTGAAGGACACGGCGCGGGGTTTGATCCGGTTCGAGGGCGATCTTGCCGAAGGGCAGGCCTTCGTTGATCTGTTCGCCCTGTGTGGTCGGCCGACCGGCACCTTCGCCGTGGCGGAAGCGGTGGCGCGGGTCTAGCCGACCAGCACGCTCCACAACAGGTTGATGTTCAGCGTGATGATGGTGACAGCAATGGCCGCGCAGGCCAGCGTCAGCCACAGCGGCGCGACCATTTCACCCATCTTGGCGCGACTGGAGGTAAACATGACCAGCGGTACAATGGCAAAGGGCAACTGGAACGACAGCACAACCTGGCTGAGGATCAGCAGTTGCCCGGTGCCTTCGCTGCCCCACAGCAGGACGACCGCCATGGCCGGGGTAATGGCGATCAGCCGTGTGATCAGCCGGCGCAGGACAGGGCTGATCCGCCAGCGGATGAAACCTTCCATCACGATCTGGCCCGACATGGTGGCGGTGATGGTGGCGTTCAGCCCGCAGGCCAGCAGGGCCAGCCCGAACAGCGCGGGCGCGACCGACCCGCCCAGAAGCGGGGACAGCAGCGCATGGGCCTGATCGATTTCGACCACCTCGGTATTGCCGCTGGCGTGGAAGGTCGCCGCAGCGAGAATGAGGATAGAGGCATTAATGCACAGCGCGAACATCAGTGCGATGGTCGAATCCCACGTGGCCATTCGCAGCGCTTGCCGCTTTTCCGACGGGTCCTGACCAAAGGCGCGGGTCTGCACGATCCCCGAATGCAGATACAGGTTGTGCGGCATGACGGTCGCACCGATGATGCCCAGCGCGATATACAGCATTTCGGGATTGGTGGCGATCTCGACCGAAGGGGCGAAGCCCCGGATCACTGCGTTCCAATCCGGATCGGCCATGGCGATCTGCACAAGGAAGCAGGCCGCGATGACACCCAGCAAAGCGATCACGAAGGCCTCTACCCAACGAAATCCGCGATTTTGCAGCCACAGGATCAGGAACACATCCGCAGCGGTGATAAAGATGCCGATTTCCAGCGGGATGCCGAACAGCAGGTTCAGGCCGATGGCGGTGCCGATGACCTCGGCCAGGTCAGTGGCGATGATCGCGGCTTCGGCCAGAACCCATAGTGGCAGGGAAATCCATCGCGGAAAGGCATCGCGGCAGGCCTGCGCCAGATCGCGGCCCGAAGCGATGGCCAATCGTGCGCAAAGCGATTGCAGCAGGATCGCCATGAAGTTTGACAGCAGGGCGACAAACAGCAGCGTATAGCCGAACTTTGCCCCCCCGGCGAGGGATGTGGCCCAGTTGCCGGGGTCCATATACCCCACCGCGACCAGATAGCCCGGCCCGATGAAGGCCAGGAACCGGCGCATCGGCGACGCCCCGCGCGGCACGGCGATCGAACCGAACACTTCGGAAAGCGAAGGTTCGTTGCGGGCTTCGCGCCAACCGGTCGAGGTATCTGACATGAGCCATCTTTTTGAGAATGATTATCAGTTGCAATATTGGGCTAAATTGCGATCTGGTCAAGGTCAAAGCACAGGATAATCAATTTCCCCGATGGCACGGCATAGAAACCGGCTTGTGCGACGCAGCGCCTGCATCCGAAAAGGGGGAATGGTGCCCGGTGAGGGAGTCGAACCCCCGACCCTCGCTTTACAAAAGCGCAGCTCTGGCCTCTGAGCTAACCGGGCAACGCGGGAAGATGTATCGGCGGATGTTTGATTTCGCAAGCCCGTCCGAACAGGATTTCCCGACGGTCAGATCTGCCCTGTGTGGAATATCAGTCTGGCCAGTGTGCCACCATCCGGCGCGTCGGTCAGCAGCAGCTCCCCGTCAAGCTGCCGTGCAAATTCACGGGCGATGGACAGGCCAAGGCTTTTCGTGTCGCTCAGGCTGAATCCATCACTCAGTCCCGCGCCATTGTCCCGAATATCGAGTGTGACCGGAAGCGGCCCTTCTGTCTCCTGTCCCCCGGTTCGCAGCGTAATCCCGATCTTGACGGCACCACCATCAGATCGACCGTGTTCAATGGCGTTCATCAGCAGTTCGCTGGCGATCAGCCCCAGCGGAATCGCCCTGTCGCGATCCAATGACAGCGGGTCCATATCGAACGTTAGAACGACATTGCCGCCTGTCCCTGCAACATCCATCGTGTCGTCTGCCAGTGCTTTCAGGAAATCGGGCACGTCGATTTCCTGAGCATCCGGCGCATGCAGCCGCCGTTGCAACCGCGCCACTGTGTTGATGCGCAACTGTCCTTCCGTCAGCGCCCTACGAACACTGTCGTCCAGCGACTTGCTGGCCTGCATCCGTAAAAGTGCGGCCACAGTGGACAGGTTGTTCGACACGCGGTGCTGAAGCTCCGAAAACATCAGTTCCCGCGATTTCGCAAGCTCCGCTGCACGGCGTTGGGATGTGTCAAGCATCCGCAAGGCAACATGGGTTGCCGCGATGAACAGAATCTCTGTCGCGACGATCACAATGTAGAACAGCATCGCCACGACCGATCCGCCCGTCAGCGCAAACGAGCGGATAGGCGGGATAAAAAGATACCAGGCGGTCAGGCCCGATGCGACAGCCACCGCAATGCCGATACGGGTTCCCGAAAAGACCGTAGCCAGCAGCACCGCAGGGAAAAACGTCACGAACGGGAAGCCTGGGGGAAGGATATCCTCTGCAAGGTGACGCAGCACGGTTGCGACGGCGAAAAGCGTCACGCCAAGGGCTATGCGAAACGGCAAGGCGCGCCGCTTAAGCAGCAGTGCCGCCAGCGTTGTCATAAACCTGCCGTGCCGCTGAAAGGTTTCTTCGGGCAGGGATTGGGATGAAAGTTCGGCTGTCACATTGCTCTCCGGCGAGGATGCCCTGCGGCAATCGCGACTAGATGGGGGAAGCCGACAACGGGTTGCAAGGTGGACTTCGGGGAAGTTACGGGCTGCCTTGATGGATCGACGCCAAATCGGCGCAAGCCTGCCTACACCACGCCGTCTGATGTTTCGGCATGTAACATTGTGTCAGGAAGCGTAGGCAGATCCGGCGGGGGCGCAACGGCCGCCCGGCGGGGCCAGTCCCGGCCCCCCGGGGATTGGGGGTGGGAACTAGGGACTGGCCCCTGAGCACGTTCGGGAAATCGCCCCTTGCAACACAACGCCCCGTGAACGCACTCATCACCGACCCTTCGCCGACAGCGGGTATCCGTTCGTAGCCACCCTGCCGGCTGCAGGTAGACCTGCGGGGATCAGCCGGAAAATCAGCGAGTCCTCACCGATTGCATGGCGCGGGCAACTCTTTAACGTCTGAGGCTGTGAACGGTTCCATGCTGCGGAACTTTTTGCCACGATGGCAGGCAA
>JBOFCO010000184.1:0-3635 GCA_051646105.1 Paracoccaceae bacterium | reverse complement strand
AAGGGCTTTGCCGATCTGGGTATCACCCCCTCGGCGCTTGCCGCGGTTCTGCCCGACTATCTGTGGCCCTATCGCCCGTCGGGGCAGTATGATGCGATCAAGGCCTCTGCCAAGAACCTGCGCAAGGTCTGAGGGGTGGCAGATCAGTCGCTGTTTGCTGCCGCGGCTCTTGGCCTGCTGGAAGGTCTGACAGAGTTCATCCCGGTATCGTCAACCGGCCATCTTTTGCTGGCCGGGCATTTTCTGGGCTTTGACAGTGCCGGAAAGACCTTCGAGGTGGTCATCCAGCTTGGCGCCGTTCTGGCGGTCATGTCGGTCTATGCGGCAAGGCTGTGGCAGGTGTTCTCGACCGCGCGGCATGACTCGCAGGCGCGGCGCTTCATCGTGGCGGTGGTGCTGGCATTCTTGCCTGCCGTGGTGATCGGCGTTCTGGCGCATGACTTCATCAAGACCGTGCTGTTCGAAACCCCGATGCTGATTGCGATCAACCTGATCCTCGGGGGCGTCATCCTTTTGTTCGTCGACCGGCTGGTGCCCGCCCCGCGCCATGCCGAGGCAGAGGACATCCCGCTTGGCACCGCGTTCAAGATCGGCCTTTTCCAGTGTCTTGCCATGATCCCGGGCGTCAGCCGGTCCGGCGCGACCATCGTGGGGGCGTTGCTGTTGGGCGTCGGCAAACGCGGCGCGGCAGAGTTTTCGTTCTTCCTGTCGATGCCGACGATGGCCGCCGCCGTGGCCTATGACCTGTGGAAGAACCGTGACGTTCTGGACACCGATGCCTGGGCGCAGATCGGCGTCGGCTTTACGGTGGCGTTTCTGGCGGGAGCTTTCGTCGTAAAGGCGCTGCTCGGCTATGTGTCGCGGCACGGCTATGCCCTGTTCGGCTGGTGGCGAATCGCCGCTGGAAGCATCGCTCTTACAGCGTTGTTGTTGGGTTTTTAGGCGGTTAGGTAACCTGTGCTGACCTAATAGTTCGTGAAAAAGTCAGAAATGCAGACCTATCAGCAAAAATTCCGCAATTTAGGTAAGCTCTACTGACTTTTATTCCGCCCTCAGTCAAAGTATCAAGGCGCACCCACCGATTTGCCGCAGGGAGGCGCCACCATGGCCAAGGAACGGATGCTTCAGTTTGTCACCGTCAACCGGGAGATGCCTGAAAAGCGTCCGGCCGAGCTGCGTGCACAGGACTTCCATGAAATCTACCGCGACTTCGCGGCGCGCAAGGCGGCCGAACAGGCCAGCCGCTGCTCGCAATGCGGCGTGCCCTATTGCCAGGCGCATTGCCCGCTGCACAACAACATCCCCGACTGGCTGCGCATGACCGCCCTTGGCCGGCTGGAAGAGGCATGGCAGATCAGCCAGTCCACCAATACCTTTCCGGAAATCTGCGGCCGTATCTGCCCGCAGGACCGGCTGTGCGAGGGCAACTGCGTCATCGAGCAATCCGGCCACGGCACCGTGACCATCGGCTCGGTCGAGAAATACATCACCGACACCGCATGGGAGAATGGCTGGGTCAAACCCGTCCGCCCCACCGAGGAGCGGGCGGAAAGCGTGGCGATCATCGGCGCGGGCCCCGGCGGGCTGGCGGCGGCAGACATGCTGCGCCGCAAGGGCTTTCAGGTCACGGTCTATGACCGCTATGACCGCGCCGGCGGGCTGCTGACCTATGGCATTCCCGGGTTCAAGCTGGAAAAGCCGGTTGTCATGCGCCGGGTGGAGCAACTGGAAGCCTCGGGCGTGCATTTCGTGATGAACTGCAAGGTCGGCGAGGATCTGAGCTTTGATGCGATCCGCGGCCAGCATGACGCGGTGCTGATCGCCACCGGCGTCTACAAGATGCGCGGTGTGGGCGGCCCCGGTGTCGGGCAAAGCGGCATCGTGCAAGCGCTGGATTACCTGACCGCCTCCAACCGGAAATCCTTCGGTGACGAGGTTGAGGCCTATGACAATGGCGACCTGAACGCCGCCGGCAAGCGCGTGGTGGTGATCGGCGGCGGCGATACCGCGATGGACTGTGTGCGCACCGCGATCCGTCAGGGTGCAATCAGCGTGAAATGTCTTTACCGGCGCGACAAGGCCAATATGCCGGGCTCGCAGCGCGAAACCCAGAACGCCGAGGAAGAGGGTGTGGAGTTCGTCTGGCTGTCGGCGCCCAAGGGCTTTACCGGCAATGGCGCCGTGGAAGGCGTCATGGTGCAGAAGATGCGTCTTGGGGCGGCAGATGCCTCGGGCCGTCAATCGCCCGAGGTGATCGAGGGGGCCGATTATCTTGAGCCCGCCGATCTGGTGATCACCGCGCTTGGGTTCGAGCCGGAGGATCTGCCGACGCTTTGGGGTGTGCCGGAACTGACCGTAACCCGCTGGGGCACGATCAAGGCCGACTTCCGCACGCATCAGACCTCGCTTCCCGGCGTGTTTGCCGCAGGTGACATCGTACGCGGCGCAAGCCTTGTGGTCTGGGCGATCCGCGACGGGCGCGAGGCGGCGGATGCGATCGAGGCCTATCTGGCGCAGCCTGCCAGCGTCGCGGCGGAATAGGCCGCACCGCAAGTCTGGGCAGGCCCGGAAACACCGGGCCGCCGGCTGACCCGAACCGAAAGGGCATGACCGCATGTTGGGCAAGATGATGCAAATTCAGAAGGCGACAGGTCTGGCGCTGTGCGTTGCGCTGGCGGGTCTGACCCCGATGACGCCTGCGCAAGCCGCCGGCTTTCGTGCCCCCGAGGGGTGCGAGGCCTTTCTGACGGTGCAGTCGCGCGCCTGCCGGGTGTCGAACCATTACCGTTGCACCGCCCAGCCGGGCGATCAGTGGCGCGCCGATTTCGATCAGGAGGGCGTGTTCTTCGTCAGCCGCATCAACCGCGAGGGCGAATGGGTTGAAAGCCTGGAGTTCAATCCGGATGTGCGCCAGACGCTTGACCCGGCGCCGACCGATGCCGCCAGCTTTTCCGACCTTCTGGCCAAGGGGCGCGACGATTTCTCCTTTGGGCTCAGCCGCGACGACGGGCAGTCAAGCCAGGTCACCGGGCATGACAAGTTGACCGGGAAGACAATGGTGATCGACGGGGTGGAACTGCAGCAGACCGAGTTTGAATTCACCGAAACAGCGCCGGATGGCACGGTGCAACGGCAGTCCCGGGGCAACGAATATGTCTCGGGTGAGTTGCGGCTGTTCTTTGCCGGCCCGTCCGAGTTCTGGGATGGCGAGGGCTGGTTGCCGATGGACGGCAGCCCGGTGCAGTTCATCCGGCCGGGTGAGCCGGGGTTCGGGGCGACCCAACCGATTTTCGACTGCGGGTCGCTGATGTCCGAGGCGCCGTTGGACCGGCTTTTGCAGCAGGTGCGCCATGAGCGGTGATCTGCACGGACAATGCCTGTGCGGCGCGGTGCGGGTCACCGTCCCCAATGCCCCGCATGACCTTGGCGCCTGTCACTGCGCGATGTGCCGCCGCTGGACGGGGTCGGCCTTCATCACGCTTGACGTGCCCGAGGCTGACATGACGGTGACAGGGGCCGATCATGTGCGCAGCTACACCTCGTCCGACTGGGCCGAACGGTCGTTCTGCGGCACCTGCGGCAGTACGCTGTGGTACCGGCTGAAGCCCGGCATGGGGCCCACCGACTATTACATG
>JBOFCO010000029.1:0-3315 GCA_051646105.1 Paracoccaceae bacterium | reverse complement strand
AAAAGGGCACCATCGACGCTTCCGAATGGGTCGGGCCTTATGACGATGAAAAGCTCGGCTTCTACAAAGTCGCGCCCTATTACTACTATCCCGGCTGGTGGGAAGGCGGCCCGACCGTCCACTTCATGTTCAACAAGGCCGCTTATGATGGCTTGCCGCCCGCCTATCAGTCGATGCTGCGCACCGCGGCGCAGGCGGCCGATGCCAACATGCTGCAAAAGTACGACTGGCTTAACCCGACCGCGATCAAGTCGCTTGTCGCCAACGGTGCACAGCTTCGTCCGTTCAGCCCGGAAATCCTTGAAGCCTGCTTCAACGCCGCGAACGAAGTCTATGCAGAGATGGAAGCATCGAACCCAGCCTTTGCAAAGCTCTGGGGGTCGATCAAGGCATTCCGGTCGGAGCACTATACCTGGGCACAGATTGCCGAATACAACTTCGACACTTTCATGATGACCCAGCAGAACGCAGGAAAGCTGTAAGCAGTCTATTCCGTCGAAAAACGAAGGCCCCGGAGATGATCCGGGGCCTTTTGATTTGTGCATTCCGGATGCGACCCGTCCGGTCAGGGAGAGGTGTTCTCGCCCGTCGCGGGTTGCTGCGGCGCAACCAGTCCCGGCGGTTGGCCCACGGCGGGCGCTGACGGGGCTGGTGCCACGAGTCCGGGCGGCTGGCCGACGGCGGGGGCACCGGTACCCCCCGGCGCAACCAAACCGGGCGGTTGACCAAGCCCGCCAGGCTGACCAAGTCCGCCCGGTGCACCCAGCCCGCCGCCGCCAATGGTCGGCATCGTCGGCATCTTGATTTCCACCTTCGCCGGATCGACGGGCTTGCCCTTGTAATGCATGACCAGTTGCGGAAAGGCGATCACGACGCCGACCATCACGATCTGGATGATGACGAACGGCACGGAGCCCCAGTAGATTTGCCCTGTTGTCACAGGGTCCATCTTCTTGCCGGTAACCTTGTCCAGATAGGGCACACGCGCGGCGACGGATCGCAGGTAGAACAGCGCAAAGCCGAACGGCGGATGCATGAACGATGTCTGCATGTTCACGCCAAGGATCACCCCGAACCAGATCAGATCGATCCCCAGCGCTTCGGCCGGGGCGACCAGCAGCGGCACGATGATGAAGGCCAGCTCGAAGAAATCGAGGAAGAAGGCCAGCAGGAACACCAGGATCGACACGCCGATGAGAAAACCGGTCTGCCCGCCCGGAAGCGAGGTCAGCAGATGTTCCACCCAGATATGGCCGTTCACCCCGTAGAAAGTCAGCGAAAAGACCCGCGCCCCGACCAGAATGAACATGACAAATGCGGACAGCCGCGTGGTCGATGTCAGTGCCTGACTGACAACGCCCATGTTCAGCCGACCCTTGCCTGCCGCCAGCACCAGCGCGCCGACGGCCCCCATGGCGCCGCCTTCGGTGGGCGTGGCGATGCCAAGGAAGATGGTTCCAAGCACAAGGAAGATCAGCGCAAGCGGCGGGATCAGGACGATGATCACCTGCTGCGCCAGCCGCGACATCAGGTTCATCCCCGATGACTTGTCGATCAGGGCAAAGACATAGACTGCGATCACCCCCACCGTTGCGCCCAGGATATCGGCATTTGCGCCCTGTGTGGGCGACAGCCAGACATGCGCGCCATAACCGATCCCTATACAGGCGGCCATCGCCACCAGCAGCGACAGGACCCCGTTGCCCAGCGTCCGCGCCTCCAGCGGCAGGGCGGGCACCCAGGACGGCCGGAAGATCGAAACCAGCAGCACGTAGAGCATGTAAAGCCCGGTCAGAACCAGACCCGGCACCATTGCGCCTTTGTACATGTCGCCCACCGACCGTCCCAACTGGTCGGCGAGCACGATCAGCACCAGCGATGGCGGGATGATCTGCGCCAGCGTTCCGGATGCAGCAATGACGCCCGACGCCAGCCTGCGGTCATAGCCATAGCGCAGCATGATGGGCAGAGAGATCAGGCCCATGGCGATCACCGATGCGGCCACAACACCGGTGGTCGCCGCCAGCAGGGCGCCGACGATGATCACGGCATAGGCAAGCCCGCCCCGGATCGGGCCGAACAACTGACCTACGGTGTCAAGCAGGTCTTCGGCCATGCCGGAGCGTTCAAGAACGATGCCCATGAAGGTGAAGAAGGGAATCGCCAGCAGGGTGTCGTTCGACAACAACCCCCATAGTCTGCCGGGCATGGTGTTCAGCAGCGGCCATGACAGGTTGATGGCGCCTTCCGACAGGGGGGCCAGTTCCACGCCGATCACGAAGAACAGCAGCCCGTTCGCGGCCAGAGAAAAGGCGACCGGGTAGCCCAGCAGCAGGAAGATGACGAGAGAGGCGAACATGATCGGTGCCATGTTCAGCGCGATGAATTCCATCATTTGCGCACCTCTGCCGCCACGGTTCCGATTTCCTCGACGAGTGTCTTGCCGTCCAGCTCTGCCTGCTCGTGGGCAGAGATGAAGGGGTTGGGGTCGGGAATGATGTCGCGCATCACCGCGATTTTCTTGATGATTTCCGACAGCCCCTGAAGGGCCAGTTGAACGAAACCGATCAACAGCAGCGATTTGGCGGGCCAAAGGATCAACCCGCCGGAATTGTTCGACACCTCACCACTGGTGAAGGACTTCGCCACATAAGGTACGAAATACCAGATCATCAGCAGCACGAAGGGCATCAGGAAGAACACATGCCCGAACAGGTCGATCCAGTGCTGGGTCCGGCGCGAGAACAGGCCATAGACGATGTCGATGCGGATATGTTCGTTCTGTTTCAGCGTATAGGCCGCGGCCAGAAGGAAAGCCGCGCCGAACAGGTACCATTGCAGTTCCAGCCAGGAGTTGGATGACGTGTTCAGTGTCTTTCGGATGATGGCATTCACCGCGCTGACCAGAATCGCGACCAGGATCAGCCAGGCCACAGATTTCCCGATCACTTCATTGATGCGGTCGATGCCCCGCGACAGCGCGAGCAATCCTTGCATATTTCTTCCCCCCTGCGGTGAACCCGGTCTGTCGGGTTCATTTTGTCGCAGGGTGGCCGCAACCGTTACGGGTGTCAACCTTTCACCGCCTCCTGTCGTCACGGCAACAGGATCAGGTGGTGATACATGGGACCGGGCCTCGTCGCGGTAGCAACCAGCGTTGATAACGTTGCCGTGTGGGTCGCCGACAGGCCGTATGAAAACAAGCACCATACGCGGGCGCTGTCCCGACGCGCGGTCATCATGGCCAACTTCAGCTTGAAAACCGTTGGCATTGGCACGACCGGGAGCAAGAAGGCATGTCATCGGTCCCGTTCC
>JBOFCO010000138.1:0-7870 GCA_051646105.1 Paracoccaceae bacterium | reverse complement strand
CTTCTTGCAGGAATGCCCCTGGCAGCGCCTGCGCGACCTGCGTGCGGCGATGCCGAACCTGATGACCCAGATGCTGCTGCGCGCCAGCAACGGGGTGGGCTATACCAACTATCCCGACAATGTGGTGCAGGCCTTTGTGAAACAGGCGGCAGAAACGGGGGTCGACGTGTTCCGCGTGTTTGACAGCCTGAACTGGGTGGAAAACATGCGTGTCGCAATGGACGCTGTGGTGGCCAACGACAAGATTTGCGAAGCAGCGATCTGCTACACGGGCGATATCCTGAACCCCGACCGGGCCAAGTACGATCTGAAATACTATGTGGCCATGGGCAAGGACCTGAAGGCGGCGGGCGCGCATGTTCTGGGTCTGAAGGATATGGCAGGCCTGCTGAAACCCGCGGCTGCCCGCCAGCTTGTAAAAGCCCTGAAGGAAGACGTCGGCCTGCCGATCCATTTCCACACCCATGACACCAGCGGTATTGCGGCGGCCACGGTGCTGGCAGCGGCCGAGGCCGGGGTGGATGTGGTCGATGCGGCAATGGATGCGTTTTCCGGCGGGACCTCGCAGCCCTGCCTTGGTTCCATCGTCGAGGCTTTGGCCCATACCGACCGTGACACGGGCCTTGATATCGGGGCGATCCGCGAAATTTCAAACTACTGGGAGGCCGTCCGTCATCAATATCGGGCCTTCGAATCCGGGCTGGAGGCCCCGGCATCAGAAGTCTATCTGCACGAGATGCCCGGCGGTCAGTTCACAAACCTGAAGGCGCAGGCGCGCTCCCTGGGGTTGGAGGAGCGCTGGCACGAGGTGGCGCAGGCCTATGCCGATGTGAACCTGATGTTCGGCGATATCGTGAAGGTGACGCCTTCATCGAAGGTGGTCGGTGACATGGCGCTGATGATGGTGGCGCAGGGGCTGACCCGCGCGCAGGTCGAAGATCCGTCTGTCGATGTGGCCTTCCCGGACTCTGTTGCCGACATGCTCAAGGGCAATCTCGGCCAGCCCCCCGGCGGCTGGCCTGCGGGCATCACGGCCAAGGTGCTGAAGGGTGAAAAGCCGTCAACCGCCCGCCCCGGCGCGGGCATGGCCCCGGTTGATCTGGAAACGGTTCGAGCCAGGATTTCTTCCGAGCTTGAGGGAGCCCGCGTCGATGATGAGGACCTGAACGGCTATCTGATGTATCCCAAGGTGTTCATGGATTACATGGGCCGCCACAAGACATATGGGCCGGTCCGCACCCTGCCCACCAGGACATTCTTCTATGGCATGGAAGCGGGAGAGGAGATCAGCGTCGAGATCGATCCCGGCAAGACGCTGGAGGTTCGCCTTCAGGCCGTGGGCGAAACCAACGAAGAAGGCGAAGCCAAGGTGTTTTTCGAACTGAATGGCCAGCCGCGCGTGATCCGCGTACCAAACCGTTCGGTCAAGGCCGCCACCGCCCGCCGCCCCAAGGCCCAGGACGGAAATCCGGCCCACATCGGCGCGCCGATGCCGGGCTCAATCGCCTCTGTCGGGGTGACCATCGGGCAGAAGGTGAGCGCCGGCGACCTTCTTGTGACCATTGAAGCGATGAAGATGGAAACAGGCATTCATGCCGAACGCGCCGGCGTGGTAAAAGCGCTGCATGTCCAGCCCGGCGCGCAGATTGAGGCGAAAGACCTTTTGGTAGAGCTGGAGGGGTGATATTTCGCCCTAAACCGGCGGGAGAGCAGCCCAGATGGACGAAAAGACCGACAGCAGCGCGGATGCGGACGTAAATGAAGGCCGTGGGGGAAAAGGCGGAAAGAACCGCCAGACCGAGAAACGCCGGAAGGCAATGCTTGATCTGGCGATAGCATGGTTGAGCAAGGAGATGGACGGGCGCTATACCCGCCAATGCCCGCTTTGCGGCTATGAAGGGCCGTTTGCCCCCTATCGGGAACGTATCGACAGCCGCTGCCCTTCCTGCGACGGCCGTTCGCACCATCGGCTGTTCAAACTGTGGCTTGATGGCGAAGCGCCTATACGTCCCGACGACAGCCTGCTGCATTTCGCACCGGAGCCGGTTCTGACCAACCTGTTGAAGGGTCTGGCATCAGGCTATCTGTCCTGCGACCTTGACCCCGAGCGTGGCGACATCACCATCGACATCACTGCCATTGCCCTGCCCGACGCCAGTCAGGATGTGATCGTCTGTCATCAGGTGCTGGAACATGTCGACGATGCCAAGGCCTTAGCGGAACTTTTCCGCATCCTGAAACCGGGCGGTTTCGCCGTTCTGACCACGCCTGTCGAAGAGGGCTGGGAAACAACCTATGAAAATCCCGAAGCGGTGTCGCGGAAGCAGCGGCAGCTTCACCATGGTCAGGGTGACCATCTGCGGTTCTTTGGCCGCGATCTGCGCGACCGCATCCGCGGGCCGGGATTCGAGATCGAGGAATTCGTCGCTGTCGAACCGCTGGTATCGCGTCATGCCCTGGAACGGGGCAGCCGCCTGTTCATAGCGCGCAAACCGACAATGGCTGTACCGGCCAGGGCGTCAGGGAAATCCGCATCAAAACCAGCGGTGCGTTAGTGCGATCTTAGCATTTTCCGCCGCAGGCTTCCCCCCGGGTGAAATGGAAAATGGTGGGGTGCCATGCAGGACGATCTGCGTGCGACGGTCGAAGGCTTCTTGCTGGAACAGCTTGTGATGGAACTTGGCAACGCGCAGGCTGGCCTTGCGCTCGTTTCACCACATCGTGGTGCGGGCGACCCGGCAGTTGCCGATCTGGCTCTTGCCCGCATCGCCCAACAGCTTTCGCGTCTGGAAGACAGTGCAAGGCGGATTTCGCGGCTGCTCGTCGGCAATCGCGTTGCGGCCAACGATAGTGCCGCGCAGACGGGACTGCCTATGGCCGTTCCCCTCTCGCCTGAACCGGATGCCCTGCTTGTAGATGTCGGGGCGCCTGACAATGGCGACGACCTGCTGGCGCGGCTGATAGCGGTCGACAGTTTCACGACTTTTACTCCGCAGGCCGCCGAACGGCCGGCACCCGATACACCGATGTTCCGAAGCTGCCGCGGTTGATGTCGTTCCGTTGCGCAGCGAAAAAGATACTCTCACAAGCTGCGCCTTTTTCTTGCCGGGTCGCCACAGTATGACTGCGGCATGTCGAGCAGTATCAGTGCCCCCCATGCATTTGTAGCGCCTTTGCGGGATCTGGCCGCATGTATGTGATGCTGACCACTCCCGCCATCTGGGCCCAGTTCCTGGCACTTCTTCTGCTGATCCGCGCCTGTGCGCCGGAAACCGTACCGGGTCGATGGCCCGGCATGCTGTTCGGAACAGGCTGGCTTTGCGCAGGATTTGCGCTGGCTTTGCTGCTGTCACAACCCGCATTGACAGCAGGGCCGCTATGGCCATCCGGCCCGCTGCCACGCAGCGTGCTTCTGACCGTGCTTGGCCTGATGCTATGCGCATCCGCCTTGGGCAGCACCCCGTCCGGCCCCCTTTTCCGCGGGCTTGTGGCCGGGTCTGCTGCCTATGGTTTGGCCGATCACTATGAACTGACAGTCTTTGCCATGGCTATCTTTGCGATAATCCTGGCCTTGCCCCCGCGCTATCGCCCACGTCCTCTGCACGCACGGTTCCGAAATGGAATGGTTGCCCTGGCCGGGCTTGGCTTGCTGTCCTTTGTTTGCGGGTTTCCAGGGCTGCGGACCATCCTCCCCTGGGCCTTGCTGACAGGAACCGCGATAGCCTGTTGCATGCCCCTGACAGACAGGCGCGCGCGTGCCTGTCGCCATGCATCGGATTAAAAACCGAAAACGTCCCGCCCAGTCATTTTTCCCTTGCAGCCGCAGCGCGGAGTTTATATCTCACCCGGCATCGACGGAGTGCGGGCGTAGCTCAGGGGTAGAGCATAACCTTGCCAAGGTTAGGGTCGTGAGTTCGAATCTCATCGCCCGCTCCAGTCGGAACAACAGCGCCGAAGGGTCGGATATCCGCACCGGGCGCATCGGTCGTTCGATAACGGCTGTTTTTCTCTTTCAGTGTCCTCCGTCGGATCAGGGCGCATCATCGCTTCCGGTCAGGACATGACTTTGCCGCCGCAGCGTGGTTCGATCACAACCGTCCATTACCGAACGCCCGCCAGCACGGCGGGCGCAATTCGCAGGAAAGAATGCCGTCAACCCAGGAACGGGCTTGACGGCAATGCAAGCTATCCCCGCGCCTCGCGGATCAGCCGCAGGATATCCTTGGCCGCTTCGGGAATATTGGTGCCCGGTCCAAAGATTGCCTTGACCCCGCTGTCATACAGGAACTTGTAGTCCTGCTGGGGGATCACCCCACCGCAGATCACCAGAATATCCCCTGCCCCGGCGGCCTTCAGTGCCTGCACCAGCTTTGGCGCCAGCGTCTTGTGCCCCGCCGCCTGCGACGAAATCCCGATGACATGCACGTCATTGTCGATGGCGTCCTGCGCGGCTTCCTCGGGTGTCTGGAACAGCGGGCCGACGTCCACATCAAAGCCGATGTCGGCAAAGGCGGTGGCGATGACCTTGGCGCCGCGATCATGCCCGTCCTGCCCCATCTTCACCACCAGCATCCGCGGGCGGCGGCCCTCTGCCTCGGCAAAGGCGTCCACATCCTTCTGGATCGCGGCGAAACCGGCGTCGCCCTCATAGGCGGCACCATAGACACCCGACAGCGTCTTGACCTCGGCACGGTGGCGACCGAAGATCTTTTCCATGGCCATGCTGATTTCTCCTACCGATGCGCGGGCGCGAGAGGCTTCAACGGCCGCCTCCAGCAGATTGCCACCTTCGGCCGCGCGGCGCGAAACTTCTTCAAGCGCGGCCTGACAGGCGGATTCATTCCTGCTGGCGCGTGTCGTCTTCAGCCGCGCGATCTGGGCATCCCGCACTGCAACGTTGTCGATGTCGAGAATGTCGATCGGTTCTTCCTTGTCCTTGCGATACTTGTTGACGCCGACGATCACCTCATCCCCCCGGTCGATCATCGCCTGGCGGCGGGCCGCGCTTTCCTCGATCCGCAGCTTCGGCATCCCGGTAGCGACCGCCTTGGTCATGCCGCCCATATCCTCGACCTCGCCGATCAGCTTCCACGCCGCATCGGCCAGCTCCGCCGTCAGGCTTTCCACGTAATAGCTGCCCGCCAGCGGATCGATCACCCGCGTCACCCCGGTTTCCTCTTGCAGGATCAGCTGCGTATTCCGCGCGATCCGCGCCGAAAACTCTGTCGGCAGGGCAATCGCCTCGTCCAGCGCGTTGGTGTGCAGCGACTGTGTGCCACCCAGCGCCGCCGCCATTGCCTCGTAAGCCGTGCGGATGACGTTGTTATAGGGGTCGGCTTCCTGCAACGACACGCCGGATGTCTGGCAATGGGTGCGCAACATCAGGCTGCCGGGCTTCTTCGGATTGAATTCGGACATGATCCGGTGCCAGAGCAGCCGCGCCGCGCGCAGCTTGGCAGCTTCCATGAAGAAATTCATGCCGATAGCAAAAAAGAACGACAGCCGCCCGGCGAAATCATCGACATTCATCCCACGCGCGATGGCGGCGCGCACGTATTCGCGACCATCGGCAAGGGTGAAGGCCAGTTCCTGCACAAGGTTTGCTCCGGCTTCCTGCATGTGGTAGCCGGAAATCGAAATGCTGTTGAATTTCGGCATTTCGGCGCTGGTGTATTCGATGATGTCGGCGATGATCCGCATCGAGGGCTCGGGCGGATAGACATAGGTGTTCCGCACCATGAATTCTTTCAGGATGTCGTTCTGGATCGTGCCGGAAAGCTGGTCGCGCGGCACGCCCTGTTCTTCGCCCGTCACGATGAAATTCGCCAGGATCGGGATCACCGCGCCATTCATCGTCATCGAAACGCTGATCTTTTCCAACGGGATGCCGTTGAATAGAATCTTCATGTCCTCGACCGAGTCGATGGCGACGCCGGCCTTGCCGACATCGCCTTCCACGCGCGGATGGTCACTGTCATAGCCGCGATGGGTGGCAAGGTCGAAGGCAACGGAAACGCCCTGCTGGCCGGCGGCCAACGCCTTGCGGTAGAAGGCGTTGGATTCCTCGGCGGTGGAAAAGCCTGCATATTGCCGGATCGTCCAGGGACGGCCCGCGTACATCGTCGCCCGCACCCCGCGCGTAAAAGGCGCGATCCCCGGAAGGCTGCCCATATGCGGCAGGGCGGCGGTATCCTCGGCAGTGTAAAGCGGCTTGACCGCGATGCCTTCCAGCGTGTTCCAGGTCAGGCTGCCGGGATCGGCCCCCTTCAGTTCCTTTGCGGCCAGCGCCGCCCAGTCTTTCATCGTGTCAGTCATGGTGGGCCTTCCTTGTTTCTGACGGCAGTTCGGGCCGCCCGGCAAGCAACAGGCGGCCTATTCCAGAAAATCCTCGGCGGTGGGGATGCGCCCGAAGGCGATTTTGGCGCCCGTATAGGGCACATGGTGCAGCGGCAACTGACCGATGCGGATGGTGTTCTGCCCAAAGCGCTGGTTCAGCGCGTCGATGGTGCCGTTCAGCACCTGCTTGCGGTCTGCCTGCGGCGCTTCCAACAGTTTCGGCGCATCGAACAGGTCGGGCACATGATCGGCCGCAGGCAACAGTCCGCCAAGCGTCACCTGCACCGACAAGGGGGCCTTCATCGCCAGCCGGTCCCAGTAGCGGTCCAGAACATCGAGCAGGAACAGCGTGTCCTGCGACGGCTTTATATCCGCGCCATAGCCGATGCGACCCGCGCGCGCGCATTTTCCGCCGACATGCAGGCTGCGGGCAAAGAACCCCTCGCGCCGCAACCGGGCGGCGGCCTTTACCAGCAGGCGACGCACCACCAGACGCGCGCCCTCGGGCGTCTTGTTCGGCCCGGTCAGCACCTGCCCGTGTCCGATCATTCCGCGTTTCGTTTCCGGCCAGACGACATGTTCGCCGCGCAGCTCGCGCAGGAAGCGTTCGCCTGCGACGTTGCCCCAGATCGCCCGCGCCCGCTTCGGGTCCAGCGCGTAAAGCGCCGGGATGTCGACAACCCCCGCCGCTTCCAGCCGGGCCTTCATCCGCCAAGAAATTCCCGGCAGATCGTCCAGTGCCAGATGAGCGATGCGGTCGGGCAGGATTTCCGGCAACAGCCAGTGCAGCCCGCCCGGCTTTTCCAGCCCCGCCGCCACCTTGGCCAGCAGGCGCGACGTCGCAAGCCCCACCGAACAGCGCAAGGCCGGATGCACCTGTGACAGCACGGCCTGCTGCAAGGCCCGTCCAATCGCCATCGCGCGCGGCAGGTCCTGTTCCGACCCCTTCAGCCGGCAGGAGCATTCGTCGATCGACCAGACGCGATCCACCGGCAGTACCCTTTCCACGGCCTTCAGGATGCGGTGATGATAGGCCACACAGATGTCGTGCTTCACCGGGCGAAACACGATGCCGGGGCAAAGCCGCCGGGCTTCGTCCTGACGTGTGCCCATCTTCACGCCGCACCGCTTTGCCTCGATGCTCGCCGCAATGCAGGCGGCGTTGGGCGCATCCGTGGTCAGCACGCCCACGGGCCGGTTCATCAGCGCCGGTTCTTCCGCCTGCGCGACCGAGGCGTAAAAGCTGTTCATGTCGAAGAACAGACAACTGACCCGGCGTTCCGTCATCCCTGCTTGCCCCGATCCGATTCCATCGCGCAAGAATAGAACGAATATGGAACATTTGCACAGGACCGATGATGCCCCTCTGCCCGTTACGGGCAGTATAAAGCGGGGTTTCAGCCATTTTCCGCAGCGGAAGAAGTGTCGGCCTCGAACCTGAATTCTGTTTGCGGCGGCAAGCCGACCGCCCATTCCCGCAGCAAAGCCGTCAGCTCGGGCACCTGCGCGGCTGTCGGCGCGTAGAACCTGATCT
>JBOFCO010000134.1:0-1767 GCA_051646105.1 Paracoccaceae bacterium | reverse complement strand
GATCAGAACGGTCTGCCCCACCGGATCGCTTCCATCCGGGAACAGCGTCTTGGCGGCAGTGGCATCCAGCACCGTCACCTGATCGCGCGCATCAATTGCCCGGCTGTCGAACACCTGACCCTGATTGACCGTGAAGGATCCTACGCGAAAGTAATCGCCACCCACGCCGCGCACCTGCACCTGTATCGACACGTCGCGCTGTGTCGCCAGTGCCCCCGCCTGCACCTCTGGCGATACCGAAAGGGTATAGGGTTGCCCCGCCAGCGCCTCGGCATCGGCGGGAACAAGTGTAAGGATCGCATCCGCGCGCCTGTCGCCAAAGCCGGTGCCCCTGCGGATATCGATTGTGGATGTACCTATCGATGCAATATTTTCCAGCACGCGCTGCTGGCTGCCATTGCCCAGCGCCACCATCGATACCACCGATGCGATGCCGATGATGATCCCCAGCATGGTCAGGAAACTGCGCAGCCTGTGGGCGACCATTGCCTTGACCGCCATTGCAAAAGCTTCGCGGAAGCGGTCGAGGACAGAGGCGATGCCTGCCGGTGCGGGGCGGGAAAGCTTCATCCTTTCTGCGCGGGCGCCTTTGGTCTTGCGAGTATCGGAGACGATCACGCCATCGCGGATTTCGACAATCCTGTCTGCCCCTGCCGCAATCTCCGGGTCATGGGTCACAATGATGATCGTATGCCCGCGTCCGTGCAGGTCGCGCAGCAAGGCCATAAGGTCTGCACCGGACCGGCTGTCGAGCGCGCCGGTCGGCTCATCGGCAAGGATGACCTCTCCGCCATTGATCAGCGCCCGCGCCACCGAAACGCGCTGCTGCTGACCGCCGGACAGTTCCGCAGGGCGGTGGCCGACACGTTCGGCCAGACCAAGCTGCGTCAGGATGCTGCGGGCTGTCTCCCGCCTTTCCCCCCGCGAGGTGCCGGAATAGACGGCAGGCACTTCGACATTGCCCAGCGCGTCCAGATCGGGCAGCAACTGGTAGCGCTGAAAGATAAAGCCGAAATGTTCCCGCCGCAGTTTTGCGCGGTCGGATTCGTCCATTGCGCCGACATCGCGCCCGGCAAAATGGAAACTGCCGGTGCTGGGCCGGTCCAGACAGCCCATGATGTTCATCAACGTCGATTTGCCGGAGCCAGAGCTGCCGATGATCGCCACCATTTCGCCCGGCCAGATATCCAGATCGACACCGGAAAGCACCGTTGTCACCTGATCCCCAGCGGTAAAACTGCGCCCGATCCCGCGCAGGCTTATCAGGGGTTCGGACATTGTCACGACCCTTTCAGAACAGGCCCGGCATCCGGCGCATCTGCGCCGCCGCCGAATTGCCCGAGGTCCGGTCGGAAACAACCAGCTCGCCTTCTTCAAGCCCGGAAAGGATCTCAGCGGTAATATTGTCGCTGACGCCGATGGTAACCTTGCGTTCTTCGCGCGTCGAGGTCGCGGGGTTCCATATCTCGACCGTGTGGCTGCCATCTGCGGCCGCATCGCCCAAGGCCGATGCCAGCACGGTCAAAACGTTATCGGCCCGCGCCAGTTCAATCGTCACCTGTGCTGTCATTCCGATGCGCAACTTGCCATCGGGGTTTTCGACATCAAACAACCCGTTGAAATAGATCGCCTCATCCGTCGGAACCTCATCCGATTCCTTGATCGACGGGGGGGCCGGTTCCACTGCGCGCAAAACAGCATCTATCCGGTTGTCGGGTTCCCCCAGCAGGGTCAGGCTCGCGCGCTGGCCCGCTTCGACGCGCACAA
>JBOFCO010000044.1:0-24644 GCA_051646105.1 Paracoccaceae bacterium | reverse complement strand
TTTCCCGGTTGGCGGGCCGGCCCTCGCGGTCGTAGATCTCGGCACCGGCGCGGGTGACAAACGCGTGGTCTCCCTCTTCCAGATAGGTGATGCGGTCGGTCATCGGTGCCAGCGCGATCGCATCCGATCCGACGTACATCTCGCCCGTGCCGTGGCCTACGGCCAGCGGGCTGCCCTTGCGGGCGGCGATCATCAGATCCTCTTCACCATCGAACAGGAACAGCAGCGCGAAGGCGCCGCTCAGCCGGGCGATGGTCGCCTCGGCCGCATCGCGGGGGGACATGCCCTGATCCATGTATTGCCGCGCCAGCAGGGCAACAGTTTCGGTATCGGTTTCCGATTCAAACGACAGCCCGGCCGCGGATAGTTCGGCGCGCAGCTCGCGAAAGTTCTCGATGATGCCGTTGTGCACCACGGCGACCGGGCCGGAACGGTGCGGGTGCGCGTTGGCGACCGAAGGCGCGCCATGCGTGGCCCAGCGGGTATGACCTATGCCAGCCTTGCCGGGCAGCGGATCATGTACCAGCAGATCGGACAGGTTTACGAGCTTGCCCACGGCGCGACGGCGGTCAAGGTGCCCGTCGTTCACCGTGGCGATGCCAGCGCTGTCATAGCCGCGGTATTCCAGCCGCTTCAGCGCCTCGACGATCAGGGGCGCGACTTCGTGGCTGCCCAGTACCCCGACGATTCCACACATCAGCTTTTCCCCTTTGCCGCTTTGCGCGCCCGCGCCAGTTCCATGAACCGGGGCGCAAAGCCGGGTTTGTTTTCCTGCTTGGCACGGCCCAGTGCCAGTGCATCGGCAGGAACATCTGCGGTGATGACGGAACCCGAAGCGGTCATTGCGCCTGCACCGACCTTCACCGGGGCGACCAGCATCGTATCCGATCCGATGAAGGCATTCGCACCGATTTCTGTGCGGTGCTTGCCGACGCCGTCATAATTGCAGGTGATCGTGCCCGCGCCGATATTCGTGGCCGTGCCGACATGGGCATCGCCAAGATAGGTCAGATGGCCGACCTTGACGCCCTTATCCAGCACGGAATTTTTGACCTCGACAAAATTGCCGACATGCACGTCGGGGCCAAGTTCCGCCCCCGGACGCAGCCGGGCGAAGGGGCCGACCGATGCGGCTTCGCCGATATGACATCCCTCAAGATGGCTAAAGGCGCGGATATGGGCACCGTTTTCTACCGATACGCCGGGGCCGAAAAACACGTTCGGTTCCACCACCGTATCGCGCCCGATGACGGTATCCCAGGACAGGAACACGGTTTCCGGGGCGATCAGCGTCACGCCGTCGTCCATCGCCGCAGCACGGGCACGCGCCTGAAAGGCGGCTTCGGCGCGGGCCAGATCGGCGCGGGTGTTGACACCCAGCGTTTCCGTCTCGGGGCAGATTACCACGCCCGCCGACAGGCCGCGTGCACGGGCCATTTCCGGCACGTCGGTCAGGTAATATTCCCTCGCCGCATTGTCGTTGCCCAGATCGGCAACCATGGCCAGCAACGCCGCGCAATCGGCTGCAACCACGCCGGAATTGCACAGCGGGATAGCGCGTTCCGTCGGGGTGGCATCTTTCCATTCCACGATCCGCAGCAGCGCGTCGCCATCCGTGACCAGACGGCCATAGCGGGCAGCAGGATCGGGCAGATCAAAGCCCAGCACCACCACATCATGCTTCTTGCGGGCGGCGATCATCGCCTCAAGCGTCTCGGGAGTGATGAAGGGCGTGTCGCCATAAAGCACGATCACATCGCCGGTGACACCTGTCAGCAGGGGGGCCGCCTGCGCGACGGCGTGCCCGGTGCCAAGCTGTTCGGCCTGCACCACCACCTCGGCGCGCTCGTCGACCTCCTTCGCGGCGGCTGTCACCGCCTCTGCACCATGACCCGCCACTATGATGATCCGGTCCGGTTCCAGAACCGCGCCTGCACGCAAAGCATGGGCCAGAAGCGGCGCGCCCGCGACCTGGTGCAACACTTTGGGCTGGTCGGAATTCATCCGCGTGCCTTGCCCGGCTGCAAGAATGATCAGGGTGATTGCCATGAAACTGCTCTTTTCTTCTGTTTGAACCCGTTTTACCGAAGGTCTGTCACGCCGCAAGGGGCGTGGTATCAAGGTTTCTTTCGCTTGGTTACAGGCGTCTGCAAGACATTCCGTCTCTGGCGCGGTTTAGTTGTATGAAAGGTGATTGTCATGCGGACCGTGGTTTTCGATCTGGACGGAACGCTTGCCGATACTTCTGCCGATCTGATCGAGGCGGCCAATGCCTGTTTCCGCATGCTGGGCATGGGTGCGCCGCTTGATCCCGCCCATGATGCTTCCGTCGCCTTTTCCGGCGGGCGGGCCATGTTGCGCGAAGGCTATCGCCGCCTGCGCCCCGGCGGCTGGACCGAGGCGGAGGTTGACGCAAGCTATCTGCCGCTTCTGGATTTCTACCGTGACGGGATCGACCGCCAGACCCGGCTTTATCCGGGTGCAGAGCGGGCGCTGCGCGATCTGCGCGACGATGGCTTTGCGCTGTCGATCTGCACGAACAAACCGCAGTCGCTGGCCGAAGAACTGCTGCGTCGTCTGGGCGTACGCGATCTTTTTGCTGCGCTCGTCGGGGCCGATACATTGCCGGTGCGCAAGCCTGATCCCACACCCTACCGCGAGGCTGTGCAGCGTGCGGGCGGGGTGGTCGGGCGGTCGTTCCTTGTCGGCGACACCGTGACAGACCGCGATACCGCCCGCGCTGCGGGGGTTCCCGTTGTGCTGGTCGGATTCGGCCCCGAAGGCCGGGATGTGGCGCGCCTTGGCCCGGATGCGATGCTGGATCACTACGACGGACTGCCGGCGCTTGCGCGCAACCTGCTGGCGTGAGCGGAACCAAAGCCGGATAGCGGACTGTGTTGCCGGTTTTTCCCTGTCGATCCACCGGGTTGCGCCATTTTGTGCCTTGGGGGAAGCTTCGCAGGAAATATGGTTGAAAACTGACCCGCCTTCATTGACCTATACCAAGGTGGGGAGTAAACCCACCGCATAGTTTCGTCTGTGTCCGGGCAGACGGGGAACGTTGCCGCGTCATAGCGGGTAGGAGAAGCCAGTGGACGAGCTACTCAGAGAATATCTTCCCATCCTCATCTTTCTGGCGCTGGCAGTCGGGCTTGGTATCGTCCTGATCCTCGCGGCGGCGATCATCGCGGTCCGCAACCCCGATCCGGAAAAAGTTTCGGCCTATGAATGCGGCTTCAACGCCTTTGACGATGCGCGGATGAAATTCGATGTGCGCTTCTATCTGGTGTCGATTCTGTTCATCATCTTTGATCTGGAAGTGGCTTTCCTGTTCCCCTGGGCAGTTGCGTTCAAGGATCTGTCGATGGTGGCCTTCTGGTCGATGATGGCTTTCCTGGCCGTACTGACCGTAGGCTTCGCCTATGAGTGGAAGAAGGGGGCGCTGGAATGGCAATGACCGCCACCAACGTCGGGGCTGATCGCGAGGTTGCGACGGCTGAACTGAACCGGGAATTGCAGGACAAGGGTTTCCTGCTGACCACCACCGAAGACATCATCAACTGGGCGCGCAACGGATCGTTGCACTGGATGACCTTCGGTCTGGCCTGCTGTGCGGTCGAGATGATGCACACATCCATGCCGCGCTATGATCTGGAACGCTTCGGCACGGCGCCTCGCGCTTCCCCCCGGCAGTCCGACCTGATGATCGTGGCGGGCACGCTGACCAACAAGATGGCCCCGGCCTTGCGCAAGGTCTATGACCAGATGCCGGAACCCCGTTATGTGATTTCCATGGGGTCCTGCGCCAATGGCGGCGGCTATTACCACTACAGCTATTCCGTGGTGCGCGGCTGCGACCGCATCGTTCCGGTCGACATCTATGTGCCCGGCTGCCCGCCCACCGCCGAGGCGCTGCTTTACGGCATCCTGCAATTGCAGCGGAAAATCCGCCGCACCGGAACGCTTGTTCGGTAAGGGGGAAGAAGATGAGTGAAGCCTTGCAGGAACTTGCCGCCCATATCGAAATCAAGCAGCCCGCCGCAGTTTCGGGCAGCGAGATCGCCTTTGGCGAACTGTCGATCACGGTTGCCGCCAGCCATCTGCTTCAGGTGCTGGATTTCCTGAAAACCGACAGCAGCACGCGGTTCACCACGCTGGTTGACATTACTGCCGTGGATTACCCCGAACGCGACAAGCGCTTCGATCTGGTGTTCCATCTGCTGTCGATGTACCGCAATCACCGCATCCGGGTGAAGGTGGCGCTGGCCGACGGTGAAATGGCCCCTTCGGCCGTTTCGGTCTATCCGGCGGCGAACTGGTTCGAGCGTGAAGTGTTCGACATGTTCGGCATCCTGTTTTCCGGTCACCCTGACCTGCGCCGTCTTCTTACCGATTACGGTTTCCGCGGCCATCCGCTGCGCAAGGATTTCCCGACGACAGGCTATACCGAGGTGCGCTTTGACGAGGCGCAGAAGCGCGTGGTTTATGAGCCGGTGAAGCTGGTTCAGGATTATCGTCAGTTCGATTTCATGAGCCCGTGGGAAGGCGCGAAATACGTGCTTCCCGGCGATGAAAAGAAGGGGGCCTGACCGATGGACGGCAACTTCGAGGACGTTCTGACCGGCGAGCAGAAAATCCGCAATTTCAACATCAACTTCGGTCCGCAACACCCGGCGGCACATGGCGTTCTACGTCTTGTGCTTGAACTTGACGGAGAGCTTGTCGAGCGCTGCGACCCGCATGTCGGCTTGTTGCATCGCGGCACCGAAAAGCTGATGGAAAGCCGGACCTATCTGCAGAACCTGCCCTATTTCGACAGGCTGGATTATGTGGCGCCGATGAACCAGGAACATGCCTGGTGTCTGGCCATCGAAAAGCTGACAGGAACTGTCGTTCCGCGCCGCGCCAGCCTGATCCGGGTGTTGTTTTCTGAAATCGGCCGTGTGCTCAACCACCTGCTGAACGTGACCACACAGGCACTGGACGTTGGCGCGCTGACACCGCCGCTCTGGGGGTTCGAGGAACGCGAAAAGCTGATGGTGTTCTACGAACGCGCCTGTGGCGCGCGTCTGCATGCGGCCTATTTCCGGCCCGGCGGCGTGCATCAGGACCTGCCCCCTGCGCTGATCGACGATATCGAACAGTGGGCGAAGGAATTCCCCCGCGTGATGGACGATATCGACGGGCTTCTCACCGAAAACCGTATCTTCAAACAGCGGAACGCCGATATCGGCATCGTCGGCGAGGATGACATCCAGACCTGGGCCTATTCCGGTGTGATGGTGCGCGGGTCGGGGCTGGCCTGGGATTTGCGTCGTGCGCAACCCTATGAATGCTATGACGAATTCGACTTCAAGATCCCGGTCGGCAAGAACGGCGACTGCTATGACCGTTATCTGTGCCGCATGGCGGAAATGCGCGAATCCACCTCGATCATCCTGCAGGCCGTTGCCAAGCTGCGTGCCCCCGAAGGACAGGGTGACATTCTGGCGCGCGGCAAGCTGACCCCACCGAAACGGGTTGAGATGAAGCGCGACATGGAAAGCCTGATCCACCACTTCAAGCTTTACACCGAAGGCTTCCATGTTCCGGCGGGCGAAGTCTATGCCGCCATTGAAGCGCCCAAGGGCGAGTTTGGCGTATATTTGGTGGCGGATGGCAGCAACAAACCTTATCGCGCCAAGATACGCGCGCCGGGCTATCCGCATCTGCAAAGCATCGACTGGATGGCCAAGGGCCATCAGCTTGCAGATGTGGCGGCCATCATCGGCACCATGGATATCGTGTTCGGAGAGATTGACCGGTAATGCTTCGCCGTTTGCACAAGGAACAGCCCGCCTCTTTCGCGTTCACGCCGGCGAACCTCGCCTGGGCGAAAGGGCAGATCACCAAATATCCGGCCGGTCGGCAGGCCAGCGCGGTCATCCCTTTGCTGTGGCGCGCCCAGGAACAGGAAGGCTGGCTGACAAGGGCGGCCATTGAACATGTCGCCGACATGCTGGGCATGGCCTATATCCGCGCGCTGGAAGTGGCCACGTTCTACTTCATGTTCCAGTTGCAACCTGTTGGCACTGTTGCGCATATCCAGATTTGTGGCACCACGTCCTGCATGATCTGCGGGGCCGAGGCACTGATCGAGGTCTGCAAGACCCGCATTGCGCCCACCCCGCACACCCTGTCTGCGGACGGAAAGTTTTCGTGGGAAGAGGTCGAATGCCTTGGCGCCTGCACGAACGCGCCCATGGCCCAGATCGGCAAGGATTACTACGAAGACCTGACACCCGAACGGCTTGCCGCGATGATCGATGAGTTCTCGGTCGGCAAGGTTCCGGTTCCGGGGCCGCAGAACGGTCGCTATGCGTCGGAGCCGCTTTCCGGGCTGACCTCTTTGAAAGAGTACGGGGCTGGCCGGGTGACGTATAACGGCAGCGTCCAGCGCGCGGTCGATATCGGTGACACGGTCAAGCGCATCGACGGAACGGAAGTGCCGTTGCTGACGCCCTGGCTAGGCGGAGCCAGGCCGGGCAAGGGCAAGGGAGAGGCGGCTGAACCCGTTGCCAAGGCATCGGGTGCCCCGCGTGAGCCGAAGCCCGCAAAGGGCAAGCCCGCCGATGCAACGGGTGTGACCGTGCAGGAAGCGGTGGCCGTATCCAAGGGCAAGCCGGTTGCAAAGGCGGCAGGCAGTGCAAAAGCAAAATCCGGTGCTGCCGCACCCGCCAAGGCCGCGCCCGCAAAATCAGCAGCCGCCAGGCCTGCCAGCGGCAAGGCAAAGGTGTCCGCTGCGCCCGTTGCGCTGGCCAGCCTTGACGCACCCCGGAAGCAGCCCGCGAGCCTGAAGGCGGCGCGCAAGGGCAAGGCGGACGATCTGAAGATCATCAGGGGGATCGGTCCCAAGCTGGAAGCATTGCTGCACCGACTGGGCTTTTTCCACTTTGACCAGATTGCTGCCTGGACGGACGAGGAGATCGCCTGGGTGGATGAGAATCTTGAAGGGTTCAAGGGACGTGTCACCCGTGAAAATTGGGTGCCACAGGCCAGGGTTGTGGTGACCGAGGGCGAGGCGGCCTTGTTGCGCCGCATCGAAAATGACGAGTTCTGATCAGCGCCGGGCAGGCGATGCGACATGGGTAACGGGTAAGAACAGGGGATGGGATGATGGCGACAGAAGCTGACAAGGCACGATGCAGGACAACCTGCTGGACGATGGCGGCGATTGCCGCTGCGTTGACCGCGCTGTTCCTGCGGTTGGTGGCACATTACGGCTGGGGACCGACGCTGTTCCTGGCGGCACTGGTGCTGGTATTGGGCGGCCTGTTTCTGGTCTGGGCCTTTTGCGGGGACCAGCAGGTTGAAGCGGCAAGCGGCCGGTCCAGCGCGATTCCGGCAGCGGCGGCTGCTGCTGCCGCTGCTGCTGCCGCTGCAGCATCTGCACGTGCGGCAGAGGCAGCGCGTGCGGCGCCCAAGTCTGCACCTGCTCCCGCACCGGCGCCCAGCCCGGCACCCGTTCAGCCGGTGGCTGCTCAGGCCGTGGCAGCCGCTCCGGTCGCCACAGCCGCTGCCAGCGTTGCTGCTGCCCCGGCGGCGGTGATGTCGGCGGTTCCCAAGGTGGCACCGGTTGCCGTGCAGGCGCCGAAGCCGGAACCGAAGCCCGCTCCGGTACGGGCGGCCGCGGCGGCGGCCAAACCGGCGAAAGCGGCCCCGGTCAAGGCGAAGGCGGCAAAGCCCGCGAAAACGGCCAAACCGGCGACCAAGCCGGTTGCAAAAGCCAAGGCGGAACCCGCCGCAGCGGTCCGTCGTGCCCCGGCGGTGAAGCCGGAACCTTCGGCGCCGGCCTCGATGCTGGCGGAAATCATGAAATCGGCGCCCACCCCCGACAAGGGTGGTCGGCGCCCGGTGCGCGAGGCCGATACCGCAAAGCCCAAGCCCGCCGCGAAGAATGCCGCTGCGCCCAAGCCCGCCAAGGCAGATGCTGCGGCGCTGCCGGCAGCGCCGCGCAAGCCCCGCGCAAAGGTTGGCGCCGATGCCGATACGCGCAGTGCCAGCCGGTCGCGTCCGCGCGTCGAAGGGGCTGCCGCGACGGCGAAACCCGCTGCGGCGAAAAAGACGGCTGCACCCAAGGCAGCAAAGCCTGCCGCCGCACCCGCAGCGCTGATGTCGGCACCACCCGCGGCTGCCAAGCCGAAAGCCGCGAAGCCTGCCGCACCCAAAAAGGCGGCTGCGCCGAAGGCGGCCAAACCGGCAAAGGTTGTCGATACCGGCGCACCCGCGCAGCCGAAGGGCCTGAAAGGCCCGCGCGGGGGCAAGGGCGACGATCTGAAGGTGATCGAGGGCATCGGCCCGGCGCTGGAAAAGCTGTGCCACGATCTTGGCATCTGGCATTTCGACCAGATCGCCGGATGGGGCAGGGGCGATGTGGCCTGGATGGATGACAACCTGAAGGGCTTCAAGGGCCGTGTGACCCGCGACAAATGGGTTTCGCAGGCAAAGATCATCGTGTCCGAGGGCATCGACCGCTTCCTGGAGCGGGCGAAGACCAACGATTACTGAGATCACGCCGGGGCTGGCGGAGGGCGTGACTGAATGACGCGGACACCCAGCCCCGACGAGGAGGATCGGCATCTTTCCCGCCAGTCACGGCAGGCGGGTCTGGTGATGGCCCTTGCAGGGATCGGCTGGCTTGGCCTGAACTGGCTGGGCGGCAGGTTGGGGTGGCCCGCGCGCTATGCCCTTCTGTTCGATCTGGTGGCGATCGCGGCGTTCGTCTGGGCGCTGGCGGTGACGTGGCGGGTCTGGCGACGCCGTCAGTCCGGTCCGCAGGGACCGGGCGGAAAATGAGGATGAAGGCATGCTGAAAGATCAGGACCGGATCTTTACCAACCTCTACGGAATGCACGACCGCAGCCTTGCCGGGGCGCGCAAGCGTGGCCAATGGGATGGCACGGCAAAGATTCTGGCCAACGGCCGCGACTGGATCGTGGAACAGGTCAAGGCATCGGGCCTGCGCGGGCGGGGCGGGGCCGGTTTCCCCACCGGCCTGAAATGGTCTTTCATGCCCAAGCAATCCGATGGCCGCCCGTCCTATCTGGTGGTCAATGCCGACGAATCCGAACCCGGCACCTGCAAGGACCGGGAAATCATGCGCCACGATCCGCACACGCTGGTCGAGGGATGTCTGATCGCGTCTTTCGCGATGGGGGCGAATGCCTGCTATATCTACATTCGCGGCGAATATATCCGCGAAAAAGAGGCACTTCAGACCGCGATAGACGAGGCTTATGACGCCGGGCTGATCGGCAAGAACGCCTGCGGGTCGGGCTATGATTTCGACCTGTATCTGCACCACGGGGCCGGGGCCTATATCTGCGGCGAGGAAACAGCACTTCTGGAAAGTCTGGAAGGCAAGAAGGGCATGCCCCGGATGAAGCCGCCTTTCCCGGCGGGGTCTGGTCTGTATGGCTGCCCGACCACGGTGAACAACGTCGAATCCATCGCCGTCGTGCCGACGATCCTGCGCAGGGGTGCAAGCTGGTTCGCAAGCTTTGGCCGCCCCAACAACGCGGGCACCAAGCTGTTCGGCATTTCCGGCCATGTGATGAACCCCTGCGTGGTCGAAGAGGAGATGTCGATCACGCTGAAGGAACTGCTGGACCGGCATTGCGGCGGTGTGCGCGGCGGCTGGAAGAACCTGAAGGCGGTGATCCCCGGCGGGTCGTCTGTGCCGATGCTGAACGCCCAGCAATGCGATGAGGCGATCATGGATTTCGACTGGCTGCGCGAGCAGCGGTCGGGCCTTGGCACAGCGGCGGTGATCGTGATGGATCAGTCCACCGATGTCATCAAGGCGATCTGGCGGCTGTCGAAGTTCTACAAGCACGAAAGCTGCGGCCAGTGCACCCCCTGCCGCGAAGGCACCGGCTGGATGATGCGGGTGATGGACCGTCTGGTGCGGGGAGAGGCCGAGGTAGAGGAAATCGACATGCTGCTGTCGGTGACCAAGCAGGTCGAGGGGCATACGATCTGTGCTTTGGGCGATGCGGCGGCATGGCCAATTCAGGGGCTTGTCCGCCAGTTCCGCGAGGAAATCGAGGACCGCATCAAGGCCCGCAAGACCGGGCGCATGGGCGCGATGGCGGCGGAGTGAAGTCATGATCCGCAAACCGCTTCTTTCGTTGACCGTTCTGGCCGCCGTCGCGGGCTGCGCGGCCCTGCCAGAGCGGGAGGCCGAGGTAAAGAAGGACGGTTTTGTCTATATCGTGTCGTTCCGTCCCGGAAAGGCGGGGCACAAGGATCTGGTGGTCAGCCGAACGGGGCAGGCATTTACCGCGCTGGACGAACTGCTTGCCCGCGATGCCGCCCGAACCGGCTGCACCGATCAGGGCATGGGGTTCCGCGAAACATCCGAAGCCGTGTTTGATGGCAAGGCCAAGTGGCGCTTCGCGAGGTCGTGCCTATGACGCGCGCCAGGGGGATCATGCAACAGGGAGGGGCGGCGGTGTTATTGCATAGCCGTGGCTCTGGTCGTTCCCTTGCGCGGCGGGCGATGCGCCCCGCGTCAGACAAGGACACTGCCATGTTCCGCCATGCCCGTTTCAATGCTTTCGTCGGGGCCACAGCAGTTGTGCTGGCTCTTGCCCCCGCCGCCCGGGCCCAGGTGCCGCTGCGCGACAACGAACATATCAACAACCAGCTTCTGGCGGCCGCCGTCGGCGACAAGATCCGCAAGACCTGCCCGACGATTTCGGCGCGCATGTTCACCGTGCTGCGCAAGGCGCGTGCGCTGGAATCCTATGCACGCGAGCAGGGCTATACCGAAGACGAGGTCGAGGCATTTCTCGACTCGCCCAAGGAAAAGGCCCGTATCCGCGGCAAGGCTGCCGAATACATGGCGGCGCGTGGCGTGGTCGAGGGCGACGCCGAAAGCTATTGCCGCCTTGGGCGGAACGAGATTGCCAAGGGCAGCCTGATCGGGTCGCTGCTGAAGGAATGATGATGCAACCGGCTGGCCATCATATTGCGGAACTGAACATCGGGCGGCTTATTGCGCCGCAGACCGATCCGCGCGTGGCCGAGTTCATCGAGGCGACGGCAAAAGTGAACGCACTGGCCGAACGGATGCCGGGGTTCGTTTGGCGGCTGACGGAAAGCGCGGGGCTGGTCGATCCGGCGTCACCCTCCGCCACGCGCGATCTGGTCAACATGTCGGTCTGGGAAGATGTGGGCGCGCTGGAAACCTTCGTCTGGAACACCGTGCATCGCGCATTTTACGAGCGGCGGGCAGAGTGGTTCGAGCTTCTGTCCGGCATGAGCTTTGTCATGTGGTATGTGCCCGCCGGGCATGTCCCGACGCTGGACGAGGCGATGGCGCGCCTTGCGCATCGGGGCGTACATGGCGATACGGATCATGCCTTTGGCTGGTCCCACCTGAAAGACGCGCGGCTGTGGCAGACCCACACCTGCGCAAGACAAGCGGCGGAGTAGCGGGATGTCCAACCTCAAGAAACTCATCATTGACGGCACCGAGGTCGAGGTGGATGGCAACCTGACGCTGATCCAGGCCTGCGAGGAGGCCGGTGTGGAGGTGCCGCGTTTCTGCTATCACGAACGGCTGTCGATCGCGGGCAACTGCCGGATGTGTCTGGTCGAGGTGGTAGGCGGCCCGCCGAAGCCCGCCGCAAGCTGCGCGATGCAGGTGAAAGACCTGCGCCCCGGCCCCGAAGGCCAGCCGCCGGTGGTCAAGACCAATTCGCCGATGGTGAAAAAGGCCCGCGAGGGCGTGATGGAATTTCTGCTCATCAACCATCCGCTCGATTGCCCGATCTGCGATCAGGGCGGGGAATGCGATTTGCAGGATCAGGCGATGGCTTACGGCGTCGATTTCAGCCGCTATCGCGAACCCAAGCGCGCGTCGGAAGACCTGAACCTTGGCCCGCTGGTAGAAACCCACATGACCCGCTGCATTTCCTGCACCCGTTGCGTGCGTTTCACCACGGAAGTGGCAGGCATCACCCAGATGGGCCAGACCGGCCGGGGCGAAGATGCGGAAATCACCAGCTATCTGAACCAGACGCTGAACAGCAACCTGCAGGGCAACATCATCGACCTGTGCCCCGTCGGCGCGCTGGTGTCGAAGCCCTATGCCTTTACCGCGCGTCCGTGGGAACTGACCAAGACGGAAACCATCGATGTGATGGATGCGCTGGGGTCATCGATCCGCGTTGATACCAAGGGGCGCGAAGTGATGCGCATCCTGCCCCGCAACAATGACGGCGTGAACGAGGAATGGATTTCCGACAAGACCCGCTTCGTCTGGGACGGGCTGCGGCGCCAGCGGCTGGATACCCCCTACGTTCGCGAAAACGGACGCCTGCGCAAGGCAAGCTGGGCCGAGGCGCTTGGCAAGGCCGCTGCTGCGATGAAGGGCAAGAAGGTTGCGGCGCTGGTCGGCGATCTGGCCCCGGTGGAAGCGGTCTTTGCGCTGAAATCAATGGTCGAAGGGCTGGGCGGCAGCATCGAATGCCGCACCGATGGCGCGCGTCTGCCTGCGGGCAACCGGTCGGCCTATGTCGGCACGGCGGCAATCGAGGATATCGACCGCGCCAGGACGATCCTGCTGATCGGCACCAACCCGCGTGTGGAATCGCCCGTGCTGAATGCGCGCATCCGCAAGGCATGGGCCAATGGCGCGATGATCGGGCTGATCGGGGAAGCTGCCGATCTGACCTATGATTACAAGCACATGGGCACCGACCGCGACGCGCTGACCGATCTGGTCGGGCGCGTGACCGAAAAGCCGGATACGGTCGTGATCGTCGGGCAGGGCGCGATCAATGAGGCTGACGGCGAGGCTGTTCTGTCGCAGGCCATGGCCTATGCGCAGGGCGCTGGCGGCAAGTTGCTGGTGCTGCATACCGCAGCCGCCCGTGTCGGCGCGATGGATGTGGGCGCGGTGACAGAGGGCGGTCTTGCCGCCGCGACCGAAGGGGCTGAGGTGATCTTCAACCTGGGCGCCGATGAGGTGGATATCGCAGCCGGTCCGTTCGTGATCTATCAGGGCAGCCATGGCGACCGCGGCGCGAACCGCGCCGATGTGATCCTGCCTGCCGCCGCCTATACCGAAGAAAACGGCCTGTTCGTGAATACCGAGGGCCGCCCGCAGCTTGCCTTCCGCGCCGGTTTTGCGCCAGGCGAGGCCAAGGAAAACTGGGCGATCCTGCGCGCCCTGTCTGCGGAACTGGGCGCGGTGCTGCCCTATGACAGCCTTGCCGCGCTGCGCCGTGCGCTGGTGGTCGCCGTGCCGCATCTGGGGGCTGTCGACAGCGTTCCGCAGAACGACTGGCAACCGCTGCCCGTCCGCGCGCCGGGCAAGGCGACGTTCCGCCCGGCGATCCGTGATTTCTATCTGACCAACCCCATTGCCCGCGCATCGAGCCTGATGGCGGAGCTTTCGGCAATGGCCAAGGCGCGCGATGCCGCGCCGATGGCGGCGGAATAGACGATGCGCACGGGGGCGGGGATCGGTTTCGGCCTGATGGCCTGCGCGGGGGTTGCGGCCTGCGCGGGCGCTGGCCTGCCCGACCCCGACGCCATGGGCGTTGCGGAGGTGACGTATGAAGGGGTCGAGACGCGGCTGCTGGATGGCGATCTGGTCGGTTTCGTCGTGCAGGCGCGGGGCGAAGGTGCGCCTGCGGCGGTCGAACCCTATGCGCGCTGTGCCGCTGCGCAATACACGCTGATCCGGGGCTTCGGATTTGCGCGGCATGTGCGCACCAATGTGCGGAATGAGGGTGGCGTTTGGATCGGGGATGCTGTTTATACCATCTCGCCAGCGCTACCTCGCGGGTTGCAGACCATCGATGCCGAAGTGACGGTATCGGACTGCGCCGAGCAAGGAATACCGACGGTCTGAGGGCATGAGGCAAAATGGCTGAGTTTCTAACCACCCCGCTGGGCACGTTCCTGCTGATCGCCGTTCAGGGCCTTGGCATCATTGCCTTTGTGATGCTGTCGCTGCTGTTTCTGGTCTATGGCGACCGCAAGATCTGGGCCGCGGTGCAGATGCGCAAGGGGCCGAACGTTGTGGGGCCATTCGGCCTGCTGCAATCGGTGGCCGATGCGCTGAAATACGTGGTCAAGGAAATCGTCGTGCCCGCAGGGGCCGACAAGGCGGTGTTCTTCCTTGCGCCGATGCTGTCCTTCGTGCTGGCGGTGCTGGCCTGGGCGGTGATCCCGTTCGATCAGGGCTGGGTGCTGTCCGACATCAACGTGGCGATCCTGTTTGTCTTTGCCGTGTCCTCACTTGAGGTTTACGGCGTGATCATGGGCGGCTGGGCGTCAAACTCCAAATACCCGTTCCTTGGGTCGCTCCGCTCTGCCGCGCAGATGATATCCTATGAGGTTTCGCTGGGCCTGATCATCATCGGGGTGATCATCTCCACAGGGTCGATGAACTTTGGCGCGATTGTCGATGCGCAGCGCGGCGATTACGGACTGTTCAACTGGTACTGGCTGCCGCATCTGCCGATGGTGGTGCTGTTCTTCGTGTCGGCGCTGGCCGAAACCAACCGCCCGCCCTTTGACCTGCCGGAAGCGGAATCGGAACTGGTGGCGGGGTTCATGGTCGAATATTCCTCTACCCCCTACCTGCTGTTCATGGCCGGCGAATACATCGCCATCTTCCTGATGTGCGCGCTGATTTCGCTGCTGTTCTTTGGCGGCTGGCTTTCGCCCATCCCCGGCATCGCTGACGGCTGGTGGTGGATGGTCGCTAAGATGTGGGTGTTCTTCTTCATGTTCGCCATGGTGAAGGCCATCGTGCCGCGCTACCGCTACGACCAGTTGATGCGGATCGGCTGGAAGGTGTTCCTGCCGCTGTCGCTGGCTTGGGTGGTGATCGTGGCGTTTCTGGCGAAATTCGGGGTTCTCGGCGGCTTCTGGGCCCGCTGGGCGATTGGGGGCTGAGACCATGGCGAACATCGACTACACCCGCGCCGCGAAATACTTCTTCCTGTTCGACTTCATCAAGGGGTTCGGGCTGGGGATGAAATACTTCTTCGCCCCCAAGGCCACGCTGAATTATCCGCATGAAAAGGGGCCGCTGTCGCCCCGGTTCCGGGGTGAGCACGCGCTGCGGCGCTATCCGAACGGTGAAGAACGCTGCATCGCCTGCAAGCTGTGCGAGGCGGTTTGCCCGGCGCAGGCGATCACCATCGATGCCGAACCGCGCGAGGATGGCAGCCGCCGCACCACGCGCTATGACATCGACATGACCAAATGCATCTACTGCGGCTTCTGTCAGGAAGCCTGCCCGGTGGATGCCATCGTCGAGGGGCCGAATTTCGAATTCGCCACCGAGACGCGGGAAGAGCTGTTCTATACCAAGGAAAAACTGCTGGAAAACGGCGCGCGGTGGGACGCAGAGATCGCCCGCAACCTTGAACTTGACGCGCCGTATCGGTGAGGGCCAGATGAACGACGCCTTCACCAAGCTTTTTCAGCAGATGATGGAGCAGGGTCAGGAAATGGCCCGCACCTTCAATCCTGCGCTGGAAACCTTTTCGCTGAAAGGCTTTGAAAGCCTGTTTCCGACCATGTCGAAGGACATGATGGAAATGTGGTTCGGCAAGACCTTCAACCGCGAAGGTCTGGATGCCCGCACCCGGCTGCTGGTGACGATTGCGGCGCTGACCGTTCTGGGCGCGCAGGCGGAACCGCAGATGCGGCTGACCATCCGCCACGCGCTGGAAGCGGGCGCGACGCAGCGCGAGATTGCGGAAGTGATCTATCAGATGAGCGTGTTCGGCGGCCTTCCGGCGCTGACCAAGGCGCTGGAGATCGCGCAAAGCGTATTCGCCGAAACCGACAAGTCGGGAGAGAGTGCATGACCGTCGCCGATTACGCCTTTTACCTGTTCGCCATCACCGCCGTCGTGGCGGGGCTGTTCGTGGTCGTGTCGAAAAACCCGGTGCATTCGGTGCTGTGGCTGATCCTCGCCTTCCTGTCCTCCGCCGGGCTGTTCGTTCTGATGGGGGCCGAATTCGTGGCGATGCTGCTGGTCATCGTCTATGTCGGCGCGGTCGCCGTGCTGTTCCTTTTCGTGGTGATGATGCTGGATATCGACTTTGCCGAACTGAAGGCAGAGATGGTGAAATACATCCCGCTGGGCGGGCTGATCGGGGTGGTGATCCTGATGCAGCTGACCTTTGCCTTCGGGGTCTGGCAGGCTTCCGATCTGGCCGAAGGCAACCGCGCGGCCGTGACGCCCGCCATCGATCAGGTGCAGAACACCGCAGCACTTGGGCAGCTGATCTATGACAAGTACCTGCACCTCTTCCAGCTTGCGGGTCTGGTGCTGCTGGTCGCCATGATCGGGGCCATCGTGCTGACGCTGCGCCACCGCGAGGGAGTGAAGCGCCAGAACGTGCTGCACCAGATGTGGCGCGACCCGGCCAAGGCGATGGAACTGAAGGACGTGAAGCCGGGGCAGGGGCTGTAAGCCTGACCCGCCCCCGGCGCAGGCCGGGGCCTCGCCCGGCAGGGCGGAACTTGCAGATCGATACCCCGGATCGAGTCCGGGGCGAGACAAAAGACGAAGCGGGCAAACGACCCGGAGGGACGAAGATGGTGGGACTTGAACATTACCTTGCGGTGGCGGCGGCGTTGTTCGTCATCGGCATTTTCGGGATTTTCCTGAACCGCAAGAACGTCATCGTCATCCTGATGTCGATCGAACTGATGCTCTTGGCGGTGAACATCAACTTCGTCGCCTTTTCCGCGCATATGGGCGATCTGGTCGGGCAGGTGTTCACCATGTTCGTGCTGACGGTCGCCGCCGCCGAAGCCGCCATCGGGCTGGCGATCCTTGTGTGCTTCTTCCGCAACCGGGGCACCATCGATGTTGAAGATGTCAATGTGATGAAGGGCTGAGGTCATGGAAACGATCATCCTGTTCGCGCCGCTGGTCGGCGCGCTGATCGGGGGCTTCGGCTGGCGGCTGATCGGCGAGACCGCCGCGCAGTGGCTGACCACCGGCCTGCTGTTCCTGGCCTGTCTGCTGTCCTGGATCGTGTTTCTGGGCTTTGACGGCGAAACCCGCCACATCGACCTGATGCGCTGGATTCAGTCGGGCGCGCTGGATACGTCATGGGCGATCCGGCTGGACCGGCTGACGGCGATCATGCTGATCGTCGTCACGACCGTTTCCGCACTCGTCCACCTGTATTCGATGGGCTACATGGCCCATGACGACAACTGGAAGCATGGCGAGCATTACAAGGCCCGCTTCTTTGCCTATCTGTCGTTCTTCACCTTCACCATGCTGATGCTGGTGACATCGAACAACCTCGTCCAGATGTTCTTCGGCTGGGAAGGGGTGGGTGTCGCCTCCTATCTGCTGATCGGATTCTATTATCGCAAGCCTTCGGCCAATGCCGCCGCGATCAAGGCTTTCGTGGTGAACCGGGTGGGCGATTTCGGCTTTGCCCTTGGCATCTTCGGCCTGTTCTTCCTGACCGACAGCATCGATTTCGACGTGATCTTTGCCGAAGCGCCGCGTCTGGCCGAAACCCAGATGACCTTCCTGTGGGGAAGCTGGAATTCGGCGAACCTGCTGGCCTTCCTGCTGTTCGTGGGCGCGATGGGCAAGTCGGCGCAACTGTTCCTGCACACCTGGCTGCCCGACGCGATGGAAGGCCCGACGCCGGTTTCGGCACTGATCCATGCGGCAACCATGGTGACGGCGGGGGTGTTTCTTGTCTGCCGCATGTCGCCGCTGATCGAATACGCGCCGGAAGCCAAAACCTTTATCATGGTGATCGGGGCGACGACCGCCTTCTTTGCCGCGACTGTCGGCCTTGTGCAGAACGACATCAAGCGCGTGATCGCCTATTCCACCTGTTCGCAGCTTGGCTACATGTTTGTGGCGGCGGGCGCGGGTGTCTATGGCGCCGCCATGTTCCACCTGTTCACCCATGCCTTCTTCAAGGCGATGCTGTTCCTTGGCGCGGGGTCGGTGATCCATGCCATGCACCATGAACAGGACATGCGCTATTACGGCGGGCTGCGGAAAAAGATCCCGCTGACTTTCTGGGCGATGGTGATCGGTACGCTGGCCATTACGGGCGTGGGGATTCCGCTGACCACCATCGGCTTCGCCGGGTTCCTGTCCAAGGACGCGATCATCGAAAGCGCCTTTGCATCGGGGAATGGCTATGCCTTCTGGCTGCTGGTCATCGCTGCCTGCATGACAAGCTTCTATTCCTGGCGGCTGATCTTCCTGACCTTCTTCGGGAAGCCACGTGAAAACCACATCCACGGGCACGGGCATGGGCATGACGACGGCCACCATGGCAGTGCCTACGACAATGCCCATGAAAGCCCGATGGTCATGCTGGTGCCGCTGGGCGCGCTGGCGGTCGGCGCTGTCTTCTCTGGCATGGTCTGGTACAACAGCTTCTTTGGTGACCACGACAAGATGGTGACCTTCTTCGGGATGGAACATCACGCGGCTGCCGAAGGCGAGGCATCGGGGGAGGGCGAAGCCCATGCAGAGGCAGCCCCGGCGGAAGATGAAGCCCATGCCGAGGCAGCCCCTGCCGCCGATGGTCATGCCGCAGTGGCGGGCGTCGCCCCGAAAGGCGCGATCTTCATGGCGCCCGACAATCATGTTCTGGACGATGCCCACCATGCGCCGACCTGGGTCAAACTGTCGCCCTTCGTCGCCATGCTGATCGGTCTGGTTCTGGCGATCTACATGTATCTGATCCGCCCGGACGTTCCGGCGAAACTGGCGGCGCAGCAGCGCCCGCTCTACAACTTCCTGCTGAACAAGTGGTATTTTGACGAGCTGTACGACGCGATCTTCGTGCGCCCGGCCAAGGCGCTTGGCCGCTTCCTCTGGACGCGGGGCGACGGCAACTTGATCGACGGGTCGATCAACGGGGTCGCCATGGGCATCGTGCCCTTCTTCACCCGCCTCGCGGGCAGGATGCAGTCCGGCTATCTGTTCCACTACGCCTTTGCCATGGTCATCGGGATTGCCGTGTTGATTACCTGGATGTCACTCAGCGGGGGGGCCCACTGATGGATAACCTCCTTTCCTTCATTACCTTCCTGCCTTTCATGGCCGCGCTGATCCTGGCGCTGTTCCTGAGGGGAGAGGACGAGGCCGCCGCCCTGAACGCCAAGCGTGTGGCGCTTATGGCAACGGTCGTCACCTTCATCGTGTCGCTGTTCGTGCTGGCAAAGTTCGATCCTGCCAATCCCGGCTTCCAGATGGTCGAAAGCCGCGAATGGATCATGGGGCTGACCTATCGCGTTGGCGTGGACGGCATTTCGGTGCTGTTCGTGATGCTGACCACCTTCCTGATGCCGCTGGTGATCTGGTCGGCATGGGGGGTGGAAACCCGCGTCAAGGAATACATGATCGCCTTCCTGGTGCTGGAAGGGCTGATGCTGGGCGTGTTCATCGCGCTGGATCTGGTGCTGTTCTACCTGTTCTTCGAGGCAGGGCTGATCCCGATGTTCCTGATCATCGGCATCTGGGGCGGCAAGGACCGCATCTATGCGTCGTTCAAGTTCTTCCTCTACACCTTCCTCGGCTCTGTCCTGATGCTGGTGGCGATGATCGCCATGTATGCGCAGGCGGGCACCACCTGTATCGGCGGCTGTGATGTCAGCCTGCTGACCCACAATTTCGCATCGGACCCGATCACCGTTCTGGGATGGACTATCCCCGGCGGCGTGCAGACGCTGCTGTGGCTGGCCTTCTTTGCCAGCTTCGCGGTGAAGATGCCGATGTGGCCGGTGCATACCTGGTTGCCCGATGCCCACGTTCAGGCGCCGACGGCGGGTTCCGTAGTGCTGGCCGCGATCCTGCTGAAGATGGGGGGATACGGCTTCCTGCGGTTCAGCCTGCCGATGTTCCCGGTGGCCTCCGACCTGCTGGCGCCCCTGGTATTCTGGATGTCGGCCATCGCCATCGTCTACACCAGCCTTGTGGCGCTGGCGCAATCCGACATGAAAAAGCTGATCGCCTATTCGTCGGTTGCCCACATGGGATACGTGACCATGGGCATCTTTGCCGCCAACCAGCAGGGCATCGACGGCGCGATCTTCCAGATGCTGTCGCACGGATTCATCTCTGGCGCGCTGTTCCTGTGCGTCGGCGTGATCTATGACCGGATGCACACGAGGGAAATCGATGCCTATGGCGGTCTGGTGAACCGGATGCCGGCCTATGCGCTGGTGTTCATGTTCTTTACCATGGCCAACGTCGGTCTGCCGGGCACGTCCGGCTTTGTCGGGGAATTCCTGACGCTGATGGGGATTTTCCAGGTGAACACCTGGGTTGCCGCCGTGGCGACCAGCGGTGTCATCCTGTCCGCGGCCTATGCGCTGTGGCTGTACCGGCGGGTGGTGTTCGGCGACCTGATCAAGGAAAGCCTGAAGACCATTTCCGACATGTCGCGCCGTGAAAAACTGATCTTTGCCCCGCTTGTGGCCATGACACTGCTTCTTGGCGTCTATCCCGCGCTGGTGACCGATATCATCGGGCCGTCGGTCAATCATCTGGTGACCGAATACCGGGCCGACCTGCCAGTGACCGATGCGACGGATGTAGCCGCCGCTGACGCCGAACCTGCCTCGCACTAAGGACGCGCCCATGACACCGTTCGATCTTTCCCCCGTCCTTCCCGAAGTGGTTCTGGCCGTCTTTGCCATGCTGGCGCTGATCGTCAGCGTCTACACCGGCAAGGACAGGGTGGCGCCGATGCTGGTCTGGCTGACGGCGGCAATCTTTGCCGGTGTCGCCGCCTGGATCGGGCTGGGCGGCGAAGATGGCGTGCGCACGGCGTTCGAGGGGGCGTTGATCGACGATGCCTTTGCCCGTTATGCCAAGGTGGCAATCCTGCTTTCGGCGGCGGTGGTGCTGCTGATCGGGCAGGATTACATGGAACGCCGCGGGCTGCTGCGCTTTGAATATCCGGTGCTGGTCACGCTGTCGGTCGTCGGCATGATGGTGATGGTGTCGGCGGGCGACCTGATGTCGCTTTACCTGGGGCTGGAACTGCAAAGCCTTGCGCTTTACGTCGTTGCGTCGCTGCGGCGTGACAGCGTGAAATCGACGGAAGCGGGCCTGAAGTATTTCGTGCTTGGTGCGCTGTCGTCCGGTCTGCTGCTTTACGGTGCCTCGCTGACCTATGGCTATGCGGGCACGACGCTGTTTTCGGGGATCATCGCCACCTTGGGCGAGGGGCCGATGCCGCTTGGCCTGCTGTTCGGGCTTGTGTTCCTGATCACCGGGCTGGCGTTCAAGGTTTCCGCCGTGCCCTTCCACATGTGGACACCGGATGTGTACGAAGGCGCGCCGACACCGGTCACCGCCTTTTTCGCCACGGCACCCAAGGTGGCGGCGCTGGGTCTGTTCGCCCGCGTCGTGCATGACGGCTTCGGCACGGTGACCCATGACTGGGGCCAGATCATTGCCCTGCTGGCGGTGTTGTCGATGTTCCTTGGTGCGGTCGCTGCAATCGGCCAGCGCAACATCAAGCGTCTGATGGCCTATTCCTCGATCGCGCATATGGGTTATGCGCTGGTCGGGCTGGCCGCCGGAACCGAGCAGGGCGTATCTGCAATGCTGATCTACATCGCGATCTATGTGGTGATGAACGCAGGCACATTCGCCTTTATCCTGTCGATGGAAAAGGACGGCACCCCGGTGACGGATATCGACGCACTGAACCTGTATTCCCGCAAGGAGCCGCTCAAGGCGCTGGCGCTGCTGGTGCTGATGTTCAGTCTGGCAGGCGTGCCACCGATGCTCGGGTTTTTCGGCAAGCTGGCTGTGCTCTATGCCGCGGTCGATGCCGGGATGGTCTGGTTGGCTGTCGCGGGGGCGGTCGCTTCGGTGATCGGCGCCTTTTACTATTTGCGCATCGTGTTCTACATGTATTTCGGCAAGGAAACCGATGGCCTGAACGGTACGATGGCCCCTGTGCAATGGCTGGTGTTCATGGCCTCGGCTGCGGTGATGCTGATAGGGATCGTCAACATGTTCGGGGTCGAGGGCGTGGCCCAGGCGGCGGCGGCCTCGCTTGTCCGCTGAGGAAAGCTGGCCCGCAGGCTACGGCCTGATCGCGCTGGAGGAAACCGACAGCACAAATCTGCATGCCAGCCGGATGGCGGGCGGGGCTGCTGGCCCCGTCTGGATTTCCGCGCGCCGGCAGACTGCGGCGCGCGGCAGACGCGGCAGGCCCTGGGCAATGCCCGAGGGAAATTTCGCGGCCACCCTGCTGTTGCCGGCACCCGGTTCCGCGGAACAGGCAGCGCTGCGCAGTTTTGCGGCCTCGCTGGCGCTCTACGATGCCTTCGTCGCTGCGGGCGTGCCGGGGCAGGCGCTGGCGCTGAAATGGCCGAATGATGTGCTGCTGAACGGCGGCAAGGTGGCGGGAATCCTGCTGGAAAGCGGCGGGCAGGGCGGGCGCATGGACTGGCTAGCCCTGGGGTTCGGCGTGAACCTGATTGCCGCGCCAGATGCCACAATGGTGGAACCGGGTGCCGTGTCGCCGGTCAGCCTGCTTGCCGAAACCGGGCTGCGTGTCGAACGCGACGATCTGCTGCGCCTGCTGGCGGCGGCCTTTGCCCGGCACGAAAGCAGCTTTCGCACCCATGGGTTCGACCCCCTGCGGCGGCTGTGGCTGTCGCGCGCGGCGCGTCTGGGTGAAGCGATCACCGCCCGCACGATGAGCGAGACGACAACGGGCGTTTTCGAAGGCATTGACGACCACGGTGCGCTGATCCTGCGCGGAACGTCAGGGCATCGCGCCATTCCGGCGGCGGATGTGTTTTTCCAGGGGGGGTGACCCATGCTTCTGTGCATCGACTGCGGCAATACCAATACCGTCTTTTCGATCTGGGATGGTGCCGGGTTCATCGCCACATGGCGCATCCGCACGGATCACCGCCGCACGGCGGATGAATATTACGTCTGGCTGTCGTCGCTGATGATGCTGAAGAAGATGGATGTGAGGATCGGGGATGCGATCATTTCGTCCACCGTTCCGCGCGTGGTGTTCAACCTGCGCGTCCTGTGCGACCGGTATTTCGATTGCCGACCGCTGGTGGTGGGCAAGCCAGATTGTGCGCTGCCGGTCGCGCCGCGCGTCGATCAGGGTACGACCGTCGGGCCGGACCGGCTGGTGAACACGGTGGCGGGGTTTGACCGGCATGGTGGCAACATCGTCGTGGTCGATTTCGGCACCGCGACGACCTTTGACGTGGTCGACGACGATGGCGCCTATGTTGGCGGTGTCATCGCCCCCGGCGTGAACCTTTCGCTGGAAGCGCTGCACATGGCGGCTGCGGCATTGCCGCATATCGATGTGGCGCGCCCCGCCCAGGCTATCGGCACCAATACGGTCGCCTGCATGCAGTCCGGGGTTTACTGGGGCTATATCGGACTTGTGGAAGGTATCGTGCGGCAGATAAGGAACGAACGTGGCCGCCCGATGAAGGTCATCGCCACAGGCGGCCTTGCGTCGCTTTTCGCACAAGGGTTCGATCTGTTCGACGCGATCGAGGATGATCTGACCATGCACGGGCTGCAACTGATCCACGCCTATAACAAGGAAATGGCCAAGGCATGAGCGCGAACCGACTGATCTATCTGCCGTTGGGCGGCGCCGGTGAAATCGGCATGAATGCCTATGTCTACGGTTACGGACCCGCCGGAAAGGAACGGCTGATTCTTGTCGATCTGGGCGTGACCTTCGGCGATATGGAAACCACGCCGGGCATCGATCTGATCATGCCGGATGTAAGCTGGCTGGCGGAACGGGCCGACCGGCTGGAGGCGATCTTCATCACCCACGGGCACGAGGACCACATCGGCGCGCTGGGGCATCTTTGGGGGCGGCTGAAAGCACCGGTCTATGCGCGGCCCTTCACCATGGCGCTGGCAAAGCTGAAAATGGAAGAAGCAGGAAATCCACTGGATGCCCTGCGCCCCGTGACCCCTTATCCCGCCGATACGGTGGCAGGGCCATTCCGCGTCAGCTTTGTGCCGGTCAGCCATTCGATTCCGGAAAGCTCGGCCCTAGTCATCGACACGCCCGCGGGCCGGATCGTGCACACCGGCGATTTCAAGCTGGACGGCAACCCGGTGGTGGGAGAGGCCTTCGATCCGAAGCTCTGGCATGGCATCGCGCAGCAGGGGCAGGGCATCAAGGCGATGATGTGCGACAGCACCAATGTGTTTTCGCCCCATCCCGGCCGCTCCGAGGCAACTCTGGCGCAGCCGCTGAAGGAACTGGTCGCATCATCGGGCGGCATGTTTGTGGCCACGACATTCGCCTCAAACGTCGCGCGTCTGAAAACCCTGGCCGAGGCGGGCCATGCCGCCGGGCGTTCGATCTGCCTGCTGGGGCGGGCGATGCGCAAGATGACGGCAGCCGCGACCGAAACCGGCGTGCTGACAGGTTTCCCGCCGCTGGTTGCCCCCGAAAACGCCGCCGAAGTTCCGCGTGAACATCTTATGCTGATCGTCACCGGCAGTCAGGGCGAGCGCCGCGCCGCCACCGCGCAATTGTCGCGGGGCAAGTATCTGGGGCTGGAGATGAAGGAAGGAGATACCTTCCTGTTTTCGTCCA
>JBOFCO010000223.1:0-41531 GCA_051646105.1 Paracoccaceae bacterium | reverse complement strand
CTGCGCACCGTCTTTACCCACGATCACTTCGGCCCGTCCTCGATCCAGCAGCATGGTTTCTATTCCGCGCTTCTGGTCGAACCCGGCGCGAAGGTTGCGGCCGATGGTGATCCTGCGAAACTTCTGCGCGAAACGATTCAGGTTTGCCCGGCGCGGGGAACCGTCGGCCTGGGGTCCGAGGACTGCTCGATCGAGCCGCCGCACCCGGACGATTATAAACCAGACCTTGAAACAGCCCGCTTTGGAACCCCCGCGCTGGTTGGTCCGCAAAAGCGCATTCGGAACACCGCCAATCCCGCAGACCCCTTCCATCCGGACACCCGCGAATTTGCGCTGGCGGTAGCCGATTTCGCCCTGCTTTACGATCCGCGCGATCGGTCATCGGTTGCCGAACTGAACAGCGCAGTGTCGGCGAAAGCAACCGAAGGCACCGCCGCCGCCGACCTGTCCGGCAAGGGTATGGTGCAGCTTTTCTGCGACCTGAAAAATCGCACGTCGCCGGTTAAACTGAACGACATATGCGGCGGCGAGTTTGATAACACGAATGGTCTGGAAACCCCCGTTTGGGGCGCATGGTTCCAGGCAGGCGCAGAAGCCTGGACCCCGGCATGGCTTGCCGCCGGTCGCATCGGCCACAGCGGGCATGACGGGGTCTTTGCATCAATTGGCTTGATTACGCAGGCCGAAATCAACGCGCTGCGCGATCACCTGATTTTCTACAGGGCGGCTGCAAGTGGGCGGCCTGTGCCCGCTTCCGAAAGCGAGTACGCTCTTGCGAAACCCGTCGCCGCGCCGCTGCGGCCTGAATCGATCACTGTCGATCACCACGACCCCTATCTGATCAACTACCGGATGGCGGCCATTCCGCTGCGGCTGGGTGACAAGACGGCCGAGGGTGACGGACTGGACAACGCCACTGGCCTGTATCTGCCGTCCGGCGATTGTGCGCCAAAGGCGATGTCGGTTCAGGGCGATTTCAAAACCGTCGACAGAAGCGAAACGGAAGTGGCCTTGGCGAATGGCTGGCAGGGCGCATGCAGCATCGACATGCAGCGCATGGGAGAGGCGGGCGATATCGCGGCGGCCTTCAGTTCCAAGGTGCATGGCGATCCGGAAACGCCGGTGCTGGAAGCCTATCAGGGCGAACGGCTGATGTTCCGCATGATCCAGGGCGCACAGGAAGTGCAGCACATGTTCCAGATTGCCGGCCAACCGTTCCGGCGCAACATCGATCAGGCTTTCCCGACCGCGATGGTCCCGCTTGACCGTGCCTTCGATGGCGGGATTCCGATGCGAATGGATTGTTTTGACCGGATGAAATCCGGTCGGCCGGGCGAGTATCGTGAATGGTCCGACAAAGGTCCGGATGCCTTTGCCGAGCCGGCGCGGTCCTTCTGGGAAGAACACGAAAAGACCATCGCCGAATGCGACAACATCGAAGGTTTCACCTTCGCGCAGGAAATCGGCATCTCGGAACATTTCGAGATGAAGGGCACGCTGCGCAGCGATGTCGGGACCTCGTTCGAGGGGTTCATCGTTGCAAACGACGCAGACCGTTCGCCCAAAATGCCTGCGGACCTGTTCAGCAAGGAAACCGGCAAGAAGGAGGCCAAGACACTCACGATACCTGTCCCGAAAGAATACGACTACACCCCGTCACGGTCCTCGGACTATCTGTATTCCTATGGCACCATCGATGCGCTGTGGAATGGTGCATGGGGGCTGATCCGCATCTATGAAGGTACGGACACCGTCGATCCGGCCTCGCTCAATCCCTATCCCGGCGAGGATGGAATCCCGGTTCTGGCCGGGGAGAAACTGGCTGGCCTGCCGATGGTGAAGGATTTGGATAGCAGTGGTGAGGCCGCGCCTGCCGCCGATGGCAGCACGATCCCGCGCTGGCGCACGCGCAACACGTCCGGCGCGCTGACCTGCCCGCTGCCAAGCGACGACGACCAGGTCGTTACGTTGCGCCGTGCCGTCGTTGCTGCGGTCGAGGCGCGCCATATCGAGGAATGGCGCAACGGAGACTTTCCCAAGCCCTTCTACGGCCCGACACGTTATGATCCCGACATGCTGGTGCTGGCGCTGGTCACGCCGGAAAGCCTTGGCAAGTCCGGCGACGAGGCCGGTTGGGCGGCAGACTGGAGCGATATCACCCGCCAGAAGGTCTTTGATGCGGTCAGTGCCGCCTATCCCGGTGGTCCGCGCCCCTTTGTGCTGCGCGTCAATGCGGGGGATTGCGTCGAACTGCGACTGGTCAATGCGCTGGAGGCAGATCAGGACAGCCATCTGCGCGATCTGCTGGGCGATGCCTTCCTGCCCGCCATCACCGGGCTGAACGCCGATCCGGAACCCACCGTCAAACATGAGGCGGACGGGGACTTGGCGACGCTTCACCCGCTGGACGATGGCGGGCAACATGGTGGCGGGTTGCGGCCATCATCGGCGCTGGCCCTGATGGTTGGCATTCCAAGCAGCGAACTGATCCGCGACATCCCGCTGGGCTATGGCTACAACCGCCGCGCCATGCCGGCCGGCATGGGCGATCTGGCACGGGTCAGCGATCCGATCGGCTTCTACGCGGGCCGCTTCCGTATTGATCAGGAAGCGTTGAAGACCGCGAAGGCGCTAGAGGGGACGCTGCAGGATCAGATCCAAAGCCGCCTGCCTGATCTTTTCACCTCTCATGCACTCAGGGTTATAAACCCCCTTCTTAAGGTAAAGCTGCCGGAGACAGACGTTGCCGTGACGGTTTCCATCAAGGAGCCGAATCAGGATGCCTACGCGGCGGGCGGGTTTGTCCGGATCGCCGGTGCACCGCTTGTGCTGGAACTTGTTCTGAAAGACGCATCCGAGAACGAGAGTTTGCTGTTGTTGAATGGAGGGCCTCTGACATCTGCCTTCCAGCGGGCCGGCGAGGGCGAGGTCTTTCTGGCCGACCTGTGCCCCAAAGTTAAAGTTAAATATAAATATAAATATGCTCCAAGTCCGGATTGCATCAATGCCCTGAATACCTGGCTGGCCCCCCTGCGCGAAATCGTCGAGCAGGAACGCGACAGGACACTGAACAAGGTCACGCACTGGATTCCCTATGCGTTCGGCGCGGCCCCGATCCGGGCGTTGTCCGACCCCGTGGGGCAGGAACCGCACGGGCTGATCGGCGTGGTCGATGTGGTGCCGCGGCAGTGGGAAATTGCCAAAGGGTACGAACCATCCGGGCTGGATGACGATGGCAGGACCGTGCAAGTCGCGCAACCCTTGCAGGGCGGCGGTGCCGGGCTTGGCTTTGACTATGCGGTGACGAACCCCGATGGCAGGCCTGTCACGGTGCGCGAATTCATCCTGTTCTACCGGGACGGCATGAACCTGTGGGATTACCAGTCGAACCTGGAATGGAAACTTGGCGAGGTCGAAACAGCCGCGCGAATGGTGCCCGATTGCATGGTCTGCGACGATACCTATGACCGGGGCGACAAGGGGGTGAACTACCTGTCACCGGCCTTTGCCACGCTTCTGTCCGATCCCGTCCACCCGCCACCCGCCGATGGCGTGGTCGAGGCAAGCGAGGATATGAATGTCTATATCTTCCCGCCAGACTACGTGAAAAAAGGTGGTCTGGTGTTGCGGACATGCGCGGGCCAACAGGTGATTGTGCGCGTGGTGCATCCCGGCGGGCGGGCGCGGCAACGGGCCTTTGTGATGAACGGATATTCCTACGACGATCTGTTCCCCGGCTTTGGCTTCCCGCGCGGTGCACTTCTGGCTCCGGGCAAGTCGCTGACCGCATGGCTGGACCCGGAAGCGCAGGAGGGCCACACCGCCTATTGGCATGACGGCCCGACTTCCATCCGCGCAGGCGGTGTCTGGGGCAGGATCGAAGTTTCCGAGCAGGGGGCGGAATGCCCGTTCTGAACCGAACTGTGCTGCCTGTTCTGCTGGCGCTTTCACTGCTGGGCGGTAGCGTCACGGGGCAAGACGCAGGGCCGCAGGACGGGGAACCGCGCGCCGACCTGCTGGGTGCGCTTATCGCCGACATCGAATTCGATCCACCTGTCGGTATCGCACCCGGTCAGACATTCAGCATCACCGTCGCCTTTCGCAGTGCGGTCGCCAGCGATCCGCCGAAGGGCCTTGATATTCGCGCCTGGCTCCGGCCGATCAGCCCGACCAACCTTCCCTGCACGGAAGCTGCCAGCATCTATCGTCAGGTTTCCGCTTTGCCAAATGGCGCGGTCGATCTGCGGGGTACCCTGATCGCCACCGCAATGCAGGATGGATCGCTGACCATAACCGATCCCAACATCAATCTGGCCTCGGCAAATATTCTGGCGGCGGCGCGGCTGGATGCACCTGCTGATATGCTGGTGGCCGATCCATGGGCATTCCGGTTTCTGGCAGCGGCGGGCGATGCCATCTGGGAAATTGATCCGCTGTCGGGGGATAAACGAAGGGTGTTCGACGGAGGCGAGAGGGTCACCACGCTGTTCGCAGGCCCCGATGGATCGGTCTGGGTGCTGGATGCAGGAAAAGGTTTGCTGTACGTCATACCGGCCAAGCGGGGCCGGATGGCTGGGGTGTGGGAGAAGGTTTCCGTTGCCGCGCTTTCTGTCGACGGGCGGACCGTCGCCATCGCAGGCCCGGAGAAGACGCTTTTGATCAACAGCAGGGATCAAGCCGTCCTTGCCCGGTTCCCCGGCGCAAATGCGGATGCCGTCGCGACCCTTGACGGTATCGATGGGGCGACAGGGCTTGCTGTTCTGGATGGGCGGCGGCGCGTCGTTCTGCGCTATGCCGATGCCCCGGACTATGCGCAGGAAGTGCAGCTTGCCGGACCTGCCACACGGCTTGTTGCAGAGCCACAGGGGCGATATCTTTTCGCCTTCGACCCGTCGGGTGGTCCGGTTTCGATCATCGATGTCGCCCGTGGCCGGCTGCGCGATGCCATTGCCGCCGATGTTCCGATAAGCGATGTGGCCTTCACCGACCGGCTGTTCTTCCTGCTGCGGGCAGATCAGGCGGCGCTGGGCATGGTGCCGTTTGATGACCTGTCCGGCAATGAAACCCTGCGGCCCCGTGAGCTCCTCCTCGGACAGGCCGCAGACGTATCACCGGATGGCAATCGGCTGACCCCGTTCGGGGGCGGGACGGCGCTGCTGGCGGTGCATGGCCCGTCATCGACCGGGTTCGTGTTCCCCGATGATCCGGCGATGCTGTCGCGCTCTACCGCGATGACCAGCGTGCAGCTGCGCGGCGGCTCGCCCCGGCATGTCGCGTCACTGGACCGCGATCTGACCGAAACCGTTGACGGCCGGTTTGAAAGCCGCGTGCGATTGCCCGCGTCGATAGAGGGGTGGGAACTGGTCGTGCGTGAAGAAAGCGCACGGCAAAGCTTCTGCGCCGAAGTGCCGACCGCCGTCATTGCCCCCGACGAGGCGCGGGGGCCGGGCCGGATAACAGCGGCTTCAGGTGAACCGCTGTATCTGACCCTGATCGGGCCAGACGGCCTGCCGGTTTCCGATGTCCAGGCCCGGCTCAGCTTTTTTGCGCCCGAGGCGAACTGGCGGCGGGATGCGCAGGTTACAACGGATGCCAGCGGGCGCATCCAAACCGGCTTTCGTCTGCCCAGTGTCCGCCCGATCATCATTACGGCTGTCGGGCCCGGCCGGGCGTTCAATCCGCTGGTGATCGAGGAGTGATGACCATGGCCCGTATCCTTTCAACGATCCTGCTGGTCACATCGCTTCTGTCGGCGTCGACGATCTTTGCGCAGGGCAGCAGGGAAAGGCTGTCTCTGCCCGATGTACCGGTGGTTGATGCGAATGGTGACAAGGAAGGTTTTGTTTCACGGCTTTCGGTTCGGGGCACCGTGATCCTGGCCTTTACCTTTACCGAATGCACGACCCTGTGCCCGCTGACGAATGCGATCCTGGCCGATGTTGATGCGCGGATCGGCCAGACCGGCGCGGCGGTATTCATCGTCACCCTCTCGCTCGATCCCGTCGATGACAGCCCGGAAAAGCTGGCGAAGGCCGCTGCTGAAATCGGGGCCAGCGGTCGCTGGTTGTGGCTGACAGCGGCACCGATGGATACGATCCTGCTTCTGGACAGTCTGCGCTTTCCGGCCGGCCCGATCGAGGATCACGATACCATCTTTCTGATCGGTGACATGGCGACGGGCGAATTCATCCGGGTGGTCGGTTTGCCAGAACCGGAAAGCCTGCTCGACATCGCTTTGGCGTTCTGATGGTGGGGGTGCGCGCAACCGCAACCGTTGTGGCGCTTGTGCTTTCGGCGGGGGGGATTCGTGCCGAAACGCCCGGAATCGATATTTACATGAACGGCACGGGCCTGTCGGTGAAACTGGGAAATGCGGGGCTCGAGGTGCCGGGGCAAGGCTTTCCCTGCGCAAACTGCCACGGCAGGGACGGGCTGGGCCGCAGCGAAGGTGCAACACGTATTCCGCCGATCCGCTGGGACAGGCTTGCACGTGCTTCCGATCAACGCCCCGCCTATGACCTTGCGGCATTCGCCCGTGCCCTCCGCGAGGGCGTCGATCCTGCGGGGCGTCCGCTTGCCAGGGCGATGCCACGCTACACCGTTTCTGAACAGGACCTGTCCGCCGTCGTCGGCGCACTTGGCGAACTGCGCCCCCTTGATGCGCATGGCGTTCTGGCGGACAGGGTTTTGATCGCGGTTTCGCCAGGTGATCCGGCGGCTGATGGATTCAGCTTTGCCGTGGAACGGTTCAACACCGCCGGAGGTGCCTTTGGCAGGATCATGGCCGTGACCTTCGAACAGGATGACAGCGTTGCGGATTACGCCGCGCTTGATCTGCTCATCACCGAAAACCGTCGCTCATGGGAGGAAGTCGCGCTGATGTCGGCGATCCGCGCCGCCGGAACCAGCACGGTCCGCTGGACATCGCGCCTTTCGCCCGAAGAAAGGGCCTTTCGCCTTTCCCGGTTCGGGCTGCGCGAAAGCAGCTCCGCCCCGACGATACTGATGACAGATTCCGCGTCCGCGCAGGATGCGATTGCGGCCGATGCCATCTTTGCAAGTTTTGCCGAGGTGGCGCGTGACAGCGCTATGCTGCTGGAGAGCGGCGCTGAATTGAAACTCATGGCACCTGCCCCAGAAATCGTCGACGCGGCGCTGTCGTCCGATGATCCCGCTGCCTTCATCAAGGGGGCGATTGTCGGAGAAGCGCTGGGCCAGGCTTTGCTTGCAGCAGGCAGGACGCTGGGACGGGCCCGGCTGGAGACGGAGTTGGGCCGTGTCAACTGGGGCGGGATCCTGACGCTTCAGTCGGGGCGCGGCTAAGGTGCCGCACCACCGACAGTGATAAAGGGGTGATCAATACCACATGTCGGGCACGGCACGCCTGCGCCCGGCGATGAAATCTTGCAGCGCTTCATCGATGCCTTCGTCAATGGGCGGGGCCTGATACTCGGCAAGCGTCTTTTTCCATCGCGCATTGGCGCGTTTTGCGCTGTCGATCCCCCCTTGCTCATCCCAGGTTTCCCAGGGCTGGTTGTCATCCAGCGCCGAGTCCCAATAAGCGGTTTCATAATGGCGCAAGGTGTGGGCGGTGCTGAACAGGTGCTGGCCCGGCCCGAGTTCGGCCAGTGCTTCAAAGGCAAGCGCGTCGTCATCTACTGCCATGCCATCCAGATAGGCATGCAGCGCGCCGCACATGTCGGTATCCATCACGTGTTTTTCATAGGACATCGACAAAAGCCCATCCAGGAACCCCGCCGAATGCAGCACATAATTCGCCCCGCCCTGAATGGCTGACATCATCGACATCATGCTTTGCTGCATCGCCTGTCCGTCCGGCAGTTTCGAGGTGCAGAAATTTCCCGCACAACGCAGCGGCAGGTTCAGTCGCCGTGCAAGCTGTCCCATGGCCAGCGATCCGATTGCCGGTTCCGGCGTACCAAAGGTGGGCGAGCCCGACCGAAGCGACATGGATGAAAAGAAGCTGGCCAGAATGACCGGCGCGCCGGGCCGCACCAGTTGGGCAAGGGCGCAGGACGACATGCTTTCCGCCAGACCCTGCGCCACCATCCCCGCAATGGTCAGCGGCGCAACCGCGCCACCCAGCAGGAACGGCAGATGGATCGATCCCTGATTGGCCGCCGCATAGGTGCGGATTCCCGCAGCGGTTACACCATCCAGCACCAGCGGCGAAGTGGTGTTGAAATTGCCCATCACCACACAATTCTGCTCGACAAAATCAGCACCGAACAGAATGCGCGACAGCTCCACCGAATCCGCCGCCCGTTCCGGCGCGGTGATAGAGCCGAGATAGGCCCGGTCGGAATAGCGGATATGGGCATACACCATATCCAGATGACGCTTGTTCACCGGCACATCGGTGGGTTCGCAGACGGTCCCACCCGAATGATGCAGCCAGGGAGAGGCTTGCGACAGTTTGACGAAGTTCTGGAAATCCTCGATCGTGCCATATCTGCGCCCCCGATCCAGATCCATCACGAAGGGGCTGCCGTAGGACGGGGCAAAGACCACGTTCTTGCCGCCGATCAATACGTTGTTGGCTGGGTTGCGGGCGTGCTGCGTGAATGCTGCCGGTGCCGACCTCAGGATTTCGCGCACCATTCCGGGCTCAAACTTTACCCGCCAGATGCCCTGCGACTGTTCGATCACCTCGGCACCTGCCGCCTTGTATAGAAGCATCGCCTCGGCATCGTCGCGCAGTTCGATCCCGATCTCGGCAAGAATGCGGTCGGCGGTTTCCTCGATGCGGGTCAGGCTTTCATCGGACAGGATGTCATAGGTCGGGATGCCGCGCACAATATAGGGCCGTCGCATCGTCTGATCGCCGCGCAGCCGCGTTTCCCGCCGCTGGTTTCTGCCTCCGCGCTGGCGCTTTGGGTCCTGACCCTCTGAATTCCCGTCCGCCATGACATCCCCTTACCCTGATCTTTACAGGCTACGGCACTTGGCCCGCTTGGTAACGCTGGATAATCTTCATTGACTTGATAATGTCAGCTTATGGAACCGCTCCGTCGTCTGCTCCCGTCTCTTGGCAGTCTTGTCGTCTTTGAAGCGGCAGGGCGATTGTCAAGTTTCTCGGCCGCCGGGCGGGAACTGGCCATGAGCCAGGCCGCCGTTTCCTACGCAATAGCCCGGCTAGAGAACCAACTCGGCGTCCCGCTCTTCATTCGGGAGTACCGCCGCGTTCGTCTGTCAGGGGCGGGGCAACGATTCCACGCCGATGTCACGATCGGGCTTTCGCATATAGAAAGGTCAGCCCAGACCCTGCGATCTGTTGCAACGGGTGGCCATGTTACCCTTTCCTGCTCGACCGCATTTGCGGCCTTCTGGATGGTACCAAGAATGGAGTCGTTTCGTGCTGCCCTGCCCGATGTCGACCTGCGCATCCAGACCGCAGACCGTGACCTTGATCTGCTGGGGGAAGGCATTCCCCTGGGCGTGCGCGGCGGCGATCCCGCAGATTGGCCGCATTACATTGCCGAACCTCTGGCACCTGAAGAAATCTTTCCGGTTTGCGGAACAGGTTACCTGTCCGGACGTCTTGCGCCGCAGACAAAAGCCGATCTTCTGACCCATCAACTGATCCATCTTGAAGAACCGTTCCGTTCTGCCGCGACATGGACAGACTGGTTCCATTCCGCCGGCATCGACGGCCAGCGGGTGCCAAAGGGCCTGCAGATCAACGACTATGTCCTCGTGATACAATCGGTCATGGCCGGGCAGGGCGTCGCGCTTGGCTGGCGGCATCTTGTCGACGGGCTGGTTTCCAAGGGCGCACTGGTCCGGCTGACCGAACATGTCCTGCGGACGGGCAAACATTTCCATGTCATCTGGCCCAAAGACACGCCATTGCCTCGCGCTGCGCAGGACGTGCGGGACTGGCTTCTGGATCAGCGGGGCGCCGGGGTCGAAGCGCGATAAGCCGCTCGCGCGCCTGCGGCCAGTTTCCAGGCTACTGCTGGCCGGTCAGCGTCCGACGAATAGCATCGCGCCAACCCTGATACTTAGCGGCCCTCGCATCTTCCGCCATTGCCGGAGTGAAGCGGCGATCAAGCGCCCAGTCGCGCGCGAATTCGTCCTGTGCGGGGCAGATACCGGCGCGCATCCCGGCCAGCCAGCCGACACCCAGCGCCGTGGTCTCCAGCACGGTCGGCCGGTCGACCGGTGCCCCAAGAATGTTGGCCAGAAACTGCATCGTCCAGTCGGAAGCGGACATGCCGCCATCGACACGAAGCACGCCACCGCCGGTCGCGCCCATGTCGGCTTTCATTGCCTCCATCAGATCGCGCGTCTGGTAGCCGACGCTTTCCAGCGCGGCGCGGGCGAATTCCGCAGGGCCGGAATTGCGCGTCAGCCCGAAGATCGCACCCCGTGCCTCCGGGTCCCACCAGGGCGCACCCAGCCCCGTAAACGCCGGCACCAGATAGACCGACTGCTGCGGATCGGCAGCTTCGGCCAGTGCCTGGGTTTCGCCCGCCTGGCGGATCAGCCCCAGCCCGTCGCGCAGCCATTGCACCACGGCCCCCGCGATAAAGATCGACCCTTCCAGCGCATAGGTGGCCTTGCCGTCCAGCTGATAGGCAATGGTGGTCAGCAGCCGGTTCTTGCTGAGCACCATTTCGGAGCCGGTGTTCATCAGGGCGAAGCATCCGGTCCCATAGGTTGATTTCATCATTCCGGGAGCAAAACACGCCTGCCCGACTGTCGCTGCCTGCTGGTCGCCCGCCACGCCCAGGATCGGGATTTCCCGCCCGAACAGGTCGGCGCGGGTCTTGCCGAAATCGGCGGCGCAATCCTTCACCGCTGGCAGCATCGTCATGGGAATGCCGAACAAGGCGCAAATGTCATCGTCCCAACGACCCTTGCGAATGTCGTACAGCATGGTCCGGGCGGCATTGGTGGCGTCGGTGGCATGGACACGCCCGCCGGTCAGCTTCCAGATCAGATAGCAGTCCACCGTGCCGAACAGCAGCTTGCCCGCCGCTGCCTTTTCACGTGCACCGTCGGCGTGATCCAGAATCCATGCCAGCTTGGTGGCCGAGAAATACGGGTCAAGCAGCAGCCCCGTATGATCGCGCACCAGCGCCTCATGCCCCTGTTCCCGGAGCGTGGCGCAGGTATCGGCGGTGCGGCGATCCTGCCAGACGATGGCATTGTGGATCGGCGCGCCGGAATCCCGATCCCAGACCACCACGGTTTCGCGCTGGTTGGTGATGCCGATGGCCGCAATGCCCGTGCCGTCAATCCCGGCCTTTTCAATCACCGCCCGACAGGTTCCTGCCACGGTCGACCACAGGTCGGCGGGATCGTGTTCCACCCAGCCAGACCGGGGGAAATACTGCGGGAACTCTTCCTGCGCGGTCGCGATGACACGCAAGGCCGGGTCGAACAGGATCGCGCGGCTGGAGGTGGTGCCCTGATCTATGGCGAGGATATGGGTCATGATGGGCCACGCTCTTTCGGAATTTCTGCCTTGCACGAATACGCGGGCGACGACGCGGCGGAAATACCGGTGCGTATCCGGGCAAGAAAGAAGCTGCCGGGTCAGGCGGGGCCATCGTGGCCCCGCCCGGTTTCAGATCAGTTCTGCCAGGACTTGATCAGCTCGTCATAGGAAACCGTTTCGCCCTGCGGCTTTTCGTTTTCCAGCTTTGCGACGGGCGATCCCGGTTCGTCCAGCCATTCCTGCGGGTCTTTCGGTTCGTTCATCTTCGGACCGATGTCGCCCTGAACGCCTGCGCGTTCCAGGCGTTCCAGCACCTTTTCCTGCTCTTCACACAGGGCATCCAGCGCTTCCTGCGGGGTCTTGTCGCCCGACATGGCATCGCCGATGTTCTGCCACCACAGCTGCGCCAGCTTAGGATAGTCCGGCACGTTGGTGCCCGTGGGCGACCACTGCACGCGGGCGGGGCTGCGGTAGAATTCCACCAGACCGCCCAGGTTCGGGGCGCGGTCGGTGAAGCTTTGGTGCTGGATGGTGGATTCGCGGATGAAGGTCAGGCCGACATGGGACTTCTTCACATCCACGGTCTTTGACGTGACGAACTGCGCGTAAAGCCATGCGGCCTGCGCGCGGTCCACCGGGGTCGACTGCATCAGCGTCCAGGAACCCGCGTCCTGATAGCCGACCTTCATGCCTTCCTGCCAGTAGGCGCCGTGCGGCGAGGGAGCCATGCGCCATTTCGGCGTACCGTCCTCGTTCATCACGGGCAGACCTTCCTTGACCATGTCGGCGGTAAAGGCGGTGTACCAGAACATCTGCTGCGCGATGGAACCCTGCGCGGGCACCGGGCCTGCCTCGCCAAAGGTCATGCCCTGGGCTTCCGGCGGAGTGAAGCGCTGCAACCAGTCGATGGCCTTCGTCACCGCATAAACGGCAGCCGCGTCGTTCGTGGCGCCGCCACGGGCTACGCAGGAACCGACCGGACGGCTGTTTTCGTCGACCCGGATGCCCCATTCGTCAACCGGCAGGCCGTTCGGTTCGCCAACATCGCCCATGCCGGCCATGGACATCCAGGCATCAGTGTAACGCCAGCCAAGGCTGGGGTCTTTCTTGCCGTAGTCCATGTTGCCCCAGACAGCGGTCGGCCCGCCCGCATAGGACATGTCGCGCCCGGTGAAGAATTCGGCGATATCTTCATAGGCCGACCAGTTCAGCGGCACGCCCAGATCGTAGCCGTACTTTGCCTTGAAGTCGTCCTTGGTCTTCTGGTCGTTGAACCAGTCATAGCGGAACCAGTAGAGGTTCGCGAACTGCTGGTCGGGAAGCTGATACAGCTTGCCGTCCGGCCCGGTGGTGAACTTGGCCCCGATGAAATCGGCAACGTCGATATTGGGGTTGGTCACCGCCGCGCCCTCGCCCGACATCCAGTCGGTCAGGTTGCGGGCCTGCTGGTAACGCCAGTGCGTGCCGATCAGATCAGAGTCGTTGATGTAGGCGTCATAGATGTTTTCGCCCGACTGCATCTGCGTTTGCAGCTTTTCGACAACGTCGCCTTCGCCGATCAGGTCATGGGTGACCTTGATGCCGGTGATCGCGGTAAAGGCCGGGGCCAGCACCTTGGATTCGTATTCATGCGTGGTGATGGTTTCCGACACCACCTTGATGTCCATGCCCGCATAAGGTGCCGCGGCGTCGACGAACCACTGCATTTCCGCTTCCTGTGCGGCGCGGTCCAGCGTGGAAAGCTCGCCGATCTCGGCGTCCAGGAAGGCTTTCGCCGCATCCATATCCGCCCAGGCAGGGGCGGCAAGGGCCATGAGCGCAAGCGCCATGGCGGTCGAGGTGTGTCGCAATCTCATCTGATTCCTCCCAGAATTTTGAGACTTGGTTTTGCCGGGGTCGCCCCCGGGTCGGATACCTTGTCTAGACCCAGCGGAACACCGCAGCGGCATAGACAAGGCTAAGGATCAGCGCCCCCCAGACAGGGGCACCGAAGGCGGCGAGCCAGCCGATATGAATAAATGCCGACCCAAGAAGCGAGATGAACAGCCGGTCCCCGCGCGTGGTGTCGATCCGCAGGATGCCGCGGCGCGGAGTTTCCGGGAACCGGATCGCCAGCAGGGTAAAGATCACCAGCAGGCAAAAGATGACAAAGAAGAACAGGGCGACGGGGAAGCTCCACGCCATCCAGCCGCCGGGGATCAGTGGCGCGAACCAATCCTTGCCGTCTTCCGTCGCGGGGACGGACCAGACCAGAAAGGCCAGGATAGCGGCCAGAAAGGCCCCGGTCGTGGCATAGATCGTGGGCCAGCGTGTGGTTTGCATGGCGGGCTCCTCTTACACGCGGCCCAGGGCAAAGCCCTTGGCGATGTAGTTGCGGACAAACCAGATGACGAGCGCACCGGGAACGATGGTCAGAATTCCGGCAGCGGCCAGAACGCCCCAGTCCATGCCGCTGGCCGAAACCGTGCGGGTCATCGTGGCGGCGATGGGCTTGGCGTTGACCGATGTCAGCGTGCGCGACAGCAGCAGTTCCACCCACGAGAACATGAAGCAGAAGAATGCCGCCACCCCGATGCCGCTGGCGATCAGCGGCATGAAGATCTTTACGAAAAAGCGCGGAAAGGAATAGCCGTCGACATAGGCGGTTTCGTCGATCTCGCGCGGGACGCCGCGCATGAACCCTTCAAGGATCCACACCGCCAGCGGCACATTGAACAGGCAATGTGCCAGTGCCACCGCGATATGCGTATCAAACAGTCCGACGCTGGAATAAAGCTGAAAGAACGGCAGGGCGAACACCGCCGGCGGGGCCATGCGGTTGGTCAGCAGCCAGAAGAACAGGTGCTTGTCACCCATGAAGGTGTAGCGGCTGAACGCATAGGCGGCAGGCAGCGCGACCAGGATAGAGATGACCGTGTTCATCACAACGTAGATGATGGAATTGACGTAGCCCATGTACCAGCTCGGGTCGGTCAGGATCGTATGGTAATTGGCAAAGGTAAGGTTGCGCGGCCACAGGGTGAAGCTGCCGACGATTTCCGAATTCGTCTTCAGGCTCATGTTCAGCAGCCAGTAGATCGGCACCAGCAGGAACAGCAGATACAGCGTCATGACGACGGCAGAGGATTTGATCCGCATCACTCGGCCCCCTTTTCCTGATCGAGATTGGTCATCACCGTGTAGAACACCCAGCTCACCAGCAGGATCACCAGGAAGTACATGATCGAAAACGCGGCCGCCGGGCCAAGGTCGAACTGGCCGACCGCCATTTTCACAAGGTCGATGGACAGGAACGTTGTCGAATTTCCGGGGCCACCGCCGGTGACGACGAAGGGCTCGGTATAGATCATGAAACTGTCCATGAACCGCAGCAGAACGGCAATCAGCAGCACGCCCTTCATCTTGGGCAGCTCGATATAGCGGAACACCTTGCCCCGGCTGGCCTGATCGATCTTGGCGGCCTGATAATAGGCATCGGGGATGGATTGCAGACCAGCGTAGCACAGCAGCGCCACCAACGATGTCCAGTGCCAGACATCCATGATGATAACGGTCACCCACGCGTCCAGCGGATCGTTGGTGTAGTTATAGTCGATGCCCAGCGCAGCCAGCGTATGACCCAGCAGACCGATGTCGACGCGACCGAAAATCTGCCAGATCGTGCCGACGACGTTGAACGGGATCAGCAGCGGCAGGGCCATCAGCACCAGGCAGAAGCTGGCCCAGAAGCCCTTCTTCGGCATGTTCAGCGCGACAAAGATGCCCAGCGGCACCTCGATCGCCAGAATGATGGCGGAAAAGATCACCTGTCGCAGCAATGCGTCGTGCAGCCGGTCCGATGTGATCTGGTCCTCGAACCACTCAAGCCCTGTCCAGAAGAATTCGTTGTTCCCGAACGTGTCCTGCACCGAATAGTTGACCACCGTCATCAGCGGCAGCACGGCGGAAAAGGCGACCAGCACCAGCACAGGCAGGACAAGGAACCATGCCTTGTTGTTCAGCGGCTTGTCCATCACGCGGCCTTTCCATGCTGGGCGGGTATTTCGCCGGCGGGGCTGATGCGCCAGTCGTCGACATAAACATTGACGGCGCTGGCAACGGCCTCTGCACGATTGGCATCGGCGGGAACGGGCGTGCCTTCGGGCAGCACCAGATTGATGTCCCGTCCGGCTGTTTCGGCGCGCACGACGCGGTGGCGGCCCACGTCCTCGACCCTGCGGACGCGGATGGGCAGGCCATTCCCCCCCACCACGGGGCGCAGAAATTCCGGTCGGATACCGATTTCGACCTTGCCCTGCGGGGAACCGTAATCGCCCGCAAGCAGCAGGTCGGCGCCTTCAACGGTGGCTGCCCTGCCCTGAACCGTGGCGGGCAGCAGGTTCATCCCCGGCGAGCCGATGAAATAGCCCACAAAGGTATGCGCCGGGCGTTCGAACAGTTCGGCAGGCGTGCCCATCTGGACGACACGTCCGTCATACATCACCACCACCTTGTCGGCGAAGGTCAGCGCCTCTGTCTGGTCGTGAGTCACATAGATCATCGTGTGACGAAACTCCCGGTGCAGCGCCTTTAGCTGCGTGCGCAGTTCCCATTTCATATGCGGGTCGATCACGGTCAGCGGTTCGTCAAACAGGATGGCGTTTACATCCTCGCGCACCATGCCGCGGCCAAGGCTGATTTTCTGTTTGGCATCTGCCGTCAGGCCACGCGCCTTGGTATCCAGCCTCGCCTCCATCCCGATCATGCGGGCGATGTGTTCGACCCGGCGCGTGATGTATGCGGCGTCGGCCCCGCGGTTCTTCAGCGGAAAGGCCAGATTGTCGCGGACGGACATGGTGTCGTAGACCACTGGAAACTGGAACACCTGCGCAATGTTGCGCGCGGCGGTCGGCGCGGTGGTCACATCCTGATCGCCGAACAGGATGCGGCCTTCGGATGGTGTCAGCAGGCCGGAAATAATGTTCAGCAGCGTGGTCTTGCCGCAGCCGGACGGGCCGAGCAGCGCATAGGCCCCGCCGTCATCCCAGATGTGGTCCATCCGCTTCAGCGCATAATCAGCGTCGGATTTCGGGGTGGCGCTGTAGCTGTGCGCCAGATTGGAAAGCGTGATCCGTGCCATGTTTCCCCCTCAGGCCGCAAGCGCATAGGGCGCCGCCGAAACCAGCGCGCCGTTTTCACCAAAAACATAGACATGCGACGGGTCCAGCCAGACCGGGCAATCCGCCCCCGTCGCCAGATCGCGGACACCATGCGCCAGCGCGACCCAGCGCGTGCCCGCATGATCCAGATGGACAAAGCTTTCCGATCCGGTGATTTCCGTCACCGAAACCCTTGCATCGAAGCGGATCGCATCCGCCCCCAGCGGGTCGATCGACAGGTGATTGGGCCGGAAGCCCGCCCGATAGCGGCCGTCGGAAAGCGCCCGCAGCGGGCCGGTGGCGGCAGCGGACTGACCATCCTCGAACGACAACCTGTCGCCCGTCTTGGTTACCGACAGAAAGTTCATGGGCGGGTCCGAAAACACCCGCGCCGTGGTGGCATCCGCCGGCTGGCGATAGACTGTTGGCGTCGGACCGAACTGGGTCACGCGGCCTTCCCACAGCGTCGCGGTATTGCCGCCCAGCAGCAGGGCCTCTTCCGGCTCGGTCGTGGCATAGACGAAGATCGCGCCAGAGGCCTCGAAGATTTTCGGGATTTCCGCCCGCAGTTCCTCGCGCAGCTTGTAGTCGAGGTTGGCCAGAGGTTCGTCCAGCAACACCAGTCCCGCACCCTTGATCAGTGCACGGGCCAGCGCGCAGCGTTGCTGCTGCCCCCCCGAAAGCTCCAGTGGTTTCCGGTTCAGCATTGGCGTCAGCTTCAGCATGGCGGCTGTCTGTTCCACCGCTGCCCTGACTTCTGCCGCGGGCTTGCCCTGCAGGCGCAGGGGCGATGCGATGTTGTCATAGACCGTCATCGACGGGTAGTTGATGAACTGCTGGTAGACCATGGCAACCTGCCGGTCCTGTACCCGCATCCCGGTCACGTCGCGCCCATCCCAATGGATGCGCCCTGCTGTCGGCACATCCAGTCCGGCCATCAGCCGCATAAGGGTGGTCTTTCCCGCCAGGGTGGGCCCCAGAAGCACGTTCATTGTGCCGCGCGTCAGGGTCAGGGTGGTTGGGTGAATATGCACCCGGCCCCCGACCGATTTCGACACGCTTTCCAACGTCAAGGTCATGCGTTTTCCACCCTCATTCTGCTGCGCCACGGGCAGCTTCACCAGCTTGCTCGCGCATGTAGTCATCCAGGGCCGCAATCTGGTCGGCACCCATTCTCAAACCAAGCTTGCTGCGCCGCCAGACCACATCGGCGGCGCTGCGGGCGTATTCGTGGCGCATAAGCCAGTGTACTTCGCTTTCGGTCAGCGTGGCGCCGAAATCCCGGCCGAGACTGGCCATGGTCTTTGCGCCGTTCAAAATCCGTCGCGCCTCGGTTCCGTAGGCCCGGACAAGCCGACGCGCGTGGTAGGATGTCAGGAACGGATAGTCGCGCGCCAGTGCAGAGACCTGCGCCTCAAAGCCATCTACCGGAAAGTCACCACCAGGCAGCGCCACGCCCGCCGTCCAGGCAGGTTTCAGGCTGGGAAAAAAAGGCGCCAGTTTTGCCAGCGCGTTTTCCGCGAGCCTGCGATAGGTGGTGATCTTGCCGCCGAACACATTCAGCAGTGGCGGGCTGTTTTCATCCAGCGACAGCACGTAATCGCGCGTGGCCGCCGTGGCGGTTTTTGCACCGTCATCATACAGCGGCCGCACCCCGGAATAGGTCCAGACAATATCGTCGCGGGACACGGGCTGCGCGAAATAGGCGCTGGCAAAGGCGCAAAGATAGTCCTGCTCTTCCGGTGTGCAAACGGCTGTGCCCGGCTTGCCGTCGTGATCCTTGTCTGTTGTGCCGATCAGGGTGAAATCGCCCTCGTACGGGATGGCAAAGATGATCCGCCCGTCGGCACCCTGAAAGAAATAGCAGCGGTCGTGATCGTACAGCTTGCGGGTCACGATATGGCTGCCCCGTACCAGACGGACCTTTTCGGTGGAATTGATCTGCAGCGCGTCGGTAACGATGTCAGAAACCCACGGCCCCCCTGCATTCACCAGCGCCTTCGCGGTGAACACTTTCGATCCGCTTTCCGTTTCGACGGTGACCTGCCACAGCCCCGCCAGACGTTCGGCATGGGTAACGCGGGTGCGTGTCAGGATGCGGGCACCGCGTTCCTCGGCGTCGCGGGCATTCAGCGCAACAAGGCGGCTGTCTTCGACCCAGCAATCGGAATACTCGAACGCCTTGGCAAAATCCGGCCTCAGCGGTTTGCCGGCGGGATCGCGGCGCAGGTCCAGCGTGCGGGTCGGCGGCAGGATTTTGCGCCCGCCCAGATGGTCATAGATGAACAAGCCCAGCCGCAGAAGCCACGCGGGACGCATCCCCTTGTTATGGGGCAGGACGAACCGCATCGGCCAGCTGATATGCGGCATGGCGCGCAGCAGGGTTTCGCGCTCGATCAGTGCTTCGCGCACCAGCCGGAATTCGTAATATTCCAGATAGCGCAGCCCGCCATGAAACAGCTTGGTCGAGGCAGAGGAGGTGGCAGAGGCAAGGTCGTTCATTTCCGCCAGCACGACAGAAAGCCCACGCCCCGCAGCGTCACGGGCGATGCCGCAGCCATTGATGCCGCCGCCAATCACAAAAAGATCGATGACCTCGCGGTCCGACGCTGGCTGTGCCATTCGTGCCTCCCCCCATCAAACATGACGAGCAATGTTCGTTTCGTCAATATTTATGTTCGTTTTTGTTCGCTTCGCTAATTTATTGATTTGATTGCTAAAGATTGAGCGTGGGCACTTTCTGCATATGCAAGGTGACCGATAGGACCATAAAAAGTGCCTGTATGAATCGCATCGGATCCAGAATCGCGCAAAATCCTTGACCAAACGCGCAGAGGTCTTATTCGATTGCAGGAATACGTATGGGTGCATCATGGCGCTGAACTTCCGGCAGGCCGAAATCCTGAAACTGGCCCGCGATCACGGCAAGGTCGTGGTCGAGGATCTGGCCGCACATTTCGCGGTTACCTTGCAGACCATCCGCCGCGATCTGACCGAGCTGTGCGATGCCGGGCACCTGACCCGCGTCTATGGCGGGGCGGTGTTTTCGTCAGGCGTCATCAACATCGGGTATGAGGAACGCCGCAGCCTGAACCCGGACGAAAAGGATCGCATCGGCAGGCTGTGTGCCGAGCAAATCCCGGACGAGGCGTCGCTTTTTCTCAACATTGGCACCACGACAGAGGCGGTTGCCCGTGCGCTTCTGGGGCATCGCAACCTGATGGTGGTGACGAACAACCTGAACGTGGCGAACATCCTGGCCCAGAACCCGACGGCAGAGGTCATCGTCGCCGGCGGTGTGTTGCGTCGGGCAGATGCCGGACTGGTTGGCGACATGACCATGGAAGTGGTCCGCAACTTCAAGGTGGATTTCGCCGTTATCGGTGCGTCCGCGTTGGATGAGGAAGGCGACCTGCTTGATTTCGATTTCCGTGAGGTCAGGGTCAGTCAGGCGATCCTCAGGCAGGCACGGCGCAGTTTCCTTGTCGCGGATGTGTCCAAGTTCACCCGTTCGGCCCCGGTGCGTATTGCGTCGCTGGCCGAAATCGACACATGGTTCACCGATGCCCCTCCGCCAGAAAGGGTTTCGGCCCTGTGCGCGGAATGGGGCACGGAAATCCGGCTTCCCTTTCCGCACATGCGGGTCGAGGCCGCATCCTGACAGCGATCGAACCTAAGCTCAGTCGGGCCGAAGAATGCGATGGATCATCATCGCGGCTTCCGGATGCAGGCGCTGGGCAAAGAACCGTGCGCATTGCAGCCGCGCGCAGCCAAGAAAAAATCCATAGTCAGGGCCTGCCGCATGTCGAAGTACCGTGCGGGCCGCCGCAAGCTGGTCGCCCGTGATCGCCGCAGTCAGCGCAGCCATCTGCAGACGGGCCTCTACGGCAGCAAGGTCATAATCCGGGTCGCCCAGTGACAGGCTTTCCATATCGACCAGCGTAACCTCCTGTCCGTGCACAAAGGCATGTTCCAGCTTCATGTCGGCATGGATCGGGCGCAGTCGTACCCGTGGTCTTTGGACAAGCAGGCGATCCAGCGCCGCCAGCGAAAGCTCAAGCGCGCCTTGGCCGACCAGCCGCGTCATCTGCACCGCCTGTTCGGCACGGGCCAGCAGTGCGGCGCGGTCAAGTACCCGTGGTGGCACGATGGAACAAGACCAAAGCGCCGGCAGTGCGCCAACCACCTGCGCGATCAGTGAGGCGGTGGTGGGTGCTGATGCCCCCGCCAGCATCCGATCCAGCGGATGACCCGGCGCAGAGGCATAGGCGATCACCCCAAGATCAGGCGCAATGCCTGACACAGGTGGAACCGCCAGCATCACTTCGCTGATGGGACGGCCAGCGGTCAGTGCCCCCGCCAAAAGGGCATTCCGTTGGGACAGCAGACGGACATCCTCATTGGGGAGGAGTTTGGCGTAGAAACATGCACCGTCCTGCCGGACCCAACGGAAAGTGGCGGAAAGGCCGGGTCTGTAACGCAGCGCTTCCGGTGGTTGGCGCTGGCGCCCGCCGATCACGCCGGGCGCCAGTTCGTCCGCTATCTCGGTGAAGCGGGTCAGTTGCGGCAGTCTGTGATCCTGCGGAAAAGCCTGAAACAGCGCTGCGGTGGCATCATCATGAATGGCTCCCGCTGTCTTGCTGGCAAGACGGGCGGCCTTGTTTCCGGCAAAGAACCAGATCGCGCCTTCGTCCGCTTTGCGGCTGCCCCGGCGGGTAAAGGCCACATGCAGTACCGCCCGCGCGCCCGGCTGATAGCGAAGGCGCAGCAGCTGCACATCCTCGGCGCCGGTAATACGGGCCAGCGTTTCGGCCGAAAGCTGCGCCAGACCGGGCAGGGCAGGATCGTCGATGGCGGGGATCATGATGCGGCGGCCTCTGCCAGCAATGCAGCGATCACCGGGCGCGGCTCTGCCGAAAAGGCATGGATCATCGCAACACGCAATAGCGCCGCCCGACGCCACTGTGCCAGCCGCTCCGGGGCTATATGGGGCAACGCGCGTTCGATCGCATCCACAAAGGGCGCATGTGATCTGCCCTCGCGCAGACCGGCAAGGATCAGGTGCGCCTGAAGATTGCCGGGATCAAGCGCCGGGTCCCCCAGGCGAACCGTGTCGAAATCCAGAAGCCCGATCCGTGGTGCACGTCCTGCGGTATTCACCAGAATCTGCCCTTCGTGAAGGTCGCGGTGACACAGCACCGGCGCAACGGGAGCCAAGGCGGGAAGCTCCCGCCGCAAGCGGGACAGAATCGGATCAGCCTTGCGGGCCAGTTCAGGAAAAACGTCGCGCAGACGCGCGGCCCATGGCGTAAGGATGGCAAGCTCGTCGGTGGCGCTGTGCGGCGGCGCGGCAAAGTGCAGCCCTTGCAGGGCGTTAAGCGCGGGAATAAGCGCCGCCAGATTGCGAAAGCCGGTCAGCCCGGCAAAGACCGGGGCGCGACCCGGCAGGGCATCATACAGAGCCGCCCCGGACACGGGATCGAACCCGAGCGGCCGGGGAATCGACAAGTCGGGGTTGCCGTCCAAGGCCTGCCACAGTGTCTGGTGCCGGGCATGGGCGTCCTCGCCCGAGGCCGAGGTGACGGCGCGCAAACGCAGATACCAGTCCCGCCGTAAACGCGAGACGCGTATCACGGCCCGCTTGCCCAACCTGTGCCCGACCAGCGAAAGCCGGTACCGGCCCGCATCAAGGCCAAGGATGCCAAGCCGTTCGGCCGCAAAGGCGGGGTCATAAAGCAGGCGCAGGCCGGGCAGCTTTGTATCGAACCCGGCCCGCCGCAGGATAAGGCCACTGGCCGGATCGGCAACGACAGCGGGGCGTTCGGCATCGGTCTGGCCACGACGAGGTTTGGCCAGCCGCACCGCTTCAACCGCGGCAACGCCTATGACATCCCCGCCCAGCCATTCGCCGATCAGCAGCGCGCTTTCCGTGCCCGTCGTGGCGCGGATCTGAAACTGCACCGGCTTGTCTGTCGGGAAATGCACGCGCTCCACCCGAAGCGAAATGGGGCCGGACCATTGCAGAAGCGCTGCCGCTGCTGCGGGGTCGGGGCCATTGGCGATCAACTGCCGCAGATCGGCAGGGGCGGGGCGCGGAATCGCGGTGGCAAGTTCGGGGGTCATCACGGTCATGACGAACGTTCCATGTTGCGAAGGGGTGGCTTTTCGGTGAACTGCCGGTCGTGCAGCCAGACCAGCCGGTCGGCCAGGGTCAACGACAGCGGATCATGCGCGATCAGCAGTGTCGTGCGCCCCGTGGCTACGGTTCTGAGCGTCCCGACCAGATCCTTGGCCGTGGAAGCGTCAAGGCCGGTCAGCGGCTCGTCAAGGATCAGCACCGGCGCATCCCGCAGAATGGCGCGGGCGATTGCGATCCGCTGACGCTGGCCACCCGAAAGCGTTTCACCACGTTCACCCACAACGGTGTCATAGCCTTCTGGCAGCCGGCGGATAAATGCGTCAGCCCCTGCGGCAACCGCGGCATGGCGGATTTCGTCATCCGTTGCATCCAGCCGCCCATAGGCGATGTTGTCGCGGATCGATGTGGCGAACAGAACCGTATCCTGCAACACGACCGAAACCAGATCGCGCAGGCTGGCCAGGTTGATGTCGCGGATGTCGTGATCATCGAACCGCACATGGCCATGTTGAGGATCGTAAAAGCGCATCATCAGCTTCGCGGCAGAGGACTTTCCCGCCCCGCTCGGCCCGACCAGGGCGACGATCTGCCCCGGTTCCAGTGTCAGGGTGGCCTTTTCCAGCACCGGCTTCTGTCCGGGATAGGCAAAGGTCACGTCATCCAGCGATACCCGCCCTGCGAAAGTATACTCTGTCAGCGCGCCCGGCGGGTCTGCGATATCGGGCTGGATGTCGAAGATTTCCAGCAGCCTCTCGCCGCTGGCGGTGGCCTTGGCCACGCGGGCGGACATCGCGCTCATCCTGCGGATCGGCTTGTAAAGCGTGGAGAGATAGGCCGTGAAAACCAGCAGGTCACCGGGGCTGATCGCCCCTGCGCGCACCCGCACGACCCCGTACCAGATCACCAGACAGGTACCGACCGCCAGCATGACCTGTACGATCCGGTCCATCTGCGCAGCCATGCGTGTCGACTGCACCCCCGCCTCGGCCGAGGACGAGTTCTGCCGTGCAAACCGTTCCTCCTCATAGGATTCGCGGGCAAAACCCTTCACCACGCTGATTGCCGAAATACCTTCGGTCATCACCACAGCGATCTTGCCTTCCTTCTTGCGCTGGCGGCGGGCGGCCTGCCGGATGCGGCCGCTGTAGCTGTGCGAAACAAGCGCAAGCCCCGGCATCACCACCAGCGCAACCAGCGTCAGCCGCCAGTCCATCAACAGCATGATCCCGATGGTTCCCGCGATGACCAGCGTGCGCGCAGCAAAGAACACGGCTGCATCTATCAGCAGGTCACGCATCATCCGCACATCGCCGGTCAGCCGCGCGATGATATCGGCGCTGGACGCCGTGTCGTGAAAGCTGTGCGACAGGCGCTGGACGTGCCGATAAAGATCAAGGCGGATATCCGCGACAAGTTTCTGCCCCACCTGCGCGATCATGGTGGCCTGCACATAGGCCATGGCCCCGCCGACCACCGCGATGGTCAGGATTGCCAGCGAGGCGGCGGTCAGCAAGCCATCCCCCGTACCGAACCAGCCGATCAGACGGGACATGACGGCATCGGGCTGCGCCTGTGGCATCAGCAAGCCGTCGAACACCACTTTCAGGGGCCAGGGACGGATGATTTCGGTCACCGCCACCACGATCATGGCCATTGTGCCCAGCACCAGCTTGCGCTGATGCTTGCGGGCATGTGGCCCCATCCGGCGGAACAGACGCCACAGGGCACGGCCTTCGGTATGATCCTGTGTGGTCATGCCGCCACCCCTTCGCGGACAAGGTCCACTACCTGCCGGGCATTGTCGGCCCAGTCGTGGCGCCGACCCTCCCGCGCTGCGTTGCCAGCCAGTGCCCTGCGCAGCACCGGATCGCCGGACAGACCCAGCAACGCCTCGGCCAGCGCATCGACATCGCCCGGCGGCACCAGAAGGGCGGCACCAGAAGGTGCAAGCAGCGTTTCCGTCTGCCCGATGCGGCTGGCAACGACTGCGCGCCCCATGGCCAGATATTCATAAATCTTGAGCGGAGAGAAATAGTTGTCCTCCGATTGCGGATAGGGTGCAGTCGTCACATCCATTAGGGCAATCAGCGGGGGCAGGTCGTGATGCGGCACCCATCCGGTCAGGGTAACTGCATTCTCCATCCCTGCTGCGGCGACATAGCCCTCGATCCAGGCCTTGCGCGGCCCTTCACCCGCCACCAGAAGATGCGCCTGTGGATTCTGCTCCCACATCTTGCGAAAGGCGGGCAGCAGGCATTCGATCCCGTGCCAGGTTTTCAGGGATCCCGAAAATCCTACCACGAATGCATCATCGGGGATCGATTTCAGCCGCACGGGGGAAACGTCCGGGTGAAACAGGCCGGTATCGACGGCATTTCCGATGACCTTCACCCGATCAGGCCGCGCGCCGCCCGCGATCACATAGGGCACCAGCGCATCCGACACCACAGCCAGCGCATCGGCACAAGAGAAGACCTCGGCCTCGATCGCTTGCGCGGTGTCGGCCAGAACGAGACTGCGATAGGCGGCCTGTTCCTGCACAAGCGGCGCATTCACTTCGACGACAACCGGCACGCCCAGCCTGCGGCCCGCGCGCACCCCGGCGGTGGACCACAGTGCATAGCGTTCATAGATCATGTCGAACGGCCAATCGCGATGCAGCGCGACCAGGCGCGCTTCGATCATGGCTGCGGTTGCGATCCAGAAACGTTCCTTTTCTGCACGGTCGCCGGGGGTGGGCAGCGCCGCCTGAACTTCCTCGACCAGATAGGGGGCGGAACCCGATCCCGCGCGGGCGCACAGCAGATGCACCTGGTTTCCGGTTCGCGCAAAGGCCCGCGCCATGGCGTCGATGTGGACCGACGCCCCTTTGTCCCCAAATACGGCGATGCCGCCATCGGCACAGACATAGGCGATCCGCATCACGCTACCCCCAGTTTCATTGTCGATGTGAAGCGATCAAGCAGCGCCCCTGCGTTTTCGGACAGGCTGAACAGCCGTTCGGCCCGGATGCGGCCCGCCCGGCCCATGGCCCGGGCGTGGGCCGGATCGACCAGCAGCCGCTGCAGCGCGTCCGCCAGTGCAACCACGTCGCCCGGCGGGCAAAGCAGGCCCGTCCTGCCGCCATCGACGATTTCCGGCCCGCCGGTGACGGTTGTCGTGACGACGGGCAGCCCCTTTGCCATGGCTTCCAGCAGGACGGTCGGCAGGCCGTCGCGGTCGCCGTCGGCGGTAACGATGCAGGGCAATGCGGCAATGGCAGCGCTGTCCATAAGGCCTGCCAGCCGTTCCTGCGGCATCGGACCGTCCAGATGCACCAGCCCGGTCAGGCGTGCCGCCGCGATCCGTTCCGAAAGCTCTGCCTGCTGCGGACCATCGCCCACGATCCGGCATTCAAAGCTGACCCCCCGGTCACGCAACAGCGCACATGCATCGACCAGAAGCGGAAAGCCCTTCTTTTCGACCAGACGGCCAACGGCAAGGATACGGCCCGGTACGGTCGCACTGGCGAGCGGTGGTGCGAACAGCGACAGGTCGATGCCGTTGTAAAGCCTGTGGATGCGATGCGCGGCTTCAGGGCACAGCGTGCGCAGGTGTCGGGCGTTGAAATCCGAGACGGTAATGGTAAAGGCCGCCTCACGCAGCTTGGCGCGACGCTTCGCATCGTCCACCTCGGGCGTGACATAGGTGTGATAGATGTCGCGCGCGTGGGCGGTGAAGGAAAAGCTGCCGCCGATGATCCGCCCGGCCAACAGCGCCACGGTGGCGGCGTCGGATGCAAAATGCGCATGCAGGTGGGTAATCCCTGCTTCTCCCGCAAGACGCGCCACCTCTGCCGCCTTTGCATGAAGGGTGGTGATGGCCTTGTCGTCATTTCCCGCAAACAGTGCGGCATCTGCGGGGGCGATCCTGGGGGCCGGTATTGCCGGTGGCTTTGCAAGGTAGTGAACGGGCGCACGCAGGTCGGCCAGCCGGGCATGACGGGGCTCATCCGGCGGCGTCAGCAGCGAGAAAACACGAAGCTCCGCCCCCCGCGCCTGATGCGTCAGCAGTTCGTTCAGGATGAAGGTTTCCGAAAAGCGCGGAAACCTTTTCAGCACGTAGCCGATGCGAATTGGAGTGCGATCAGGCATGGAAAGTCACCTCGGGATTGGAATGGGGGGCGCGGTCCGACAGCATGCTGGCGATCCGCTCGGCGGCAACGGCGGCCCCGTCCAGCGACAGGCCCTGCACCGGCTGTGGACGGCTGCGCGACAGAAGCCGTGCCGCAATTCGTGCGGGCGTCAGATCGTGGCGCCAGATCACATCGGCCAGGCCCAGTGCCTGCAACCGTTCCGCACGGATGCGCTGTTCGCCCGATGGGCCAACGCGGGGAATGACCAGCGCGGGGCAGCCTGTTGCCAGTGCCTCGGTCACGGAATTGTAGCCGCCCATGGTGATGAACAGGTCGCTCTGCGCCAGCCGCTCCGGCATGTCGGGCACCTGTTCGTGAAAGATCGCGCCCGCGGCCTCGGCATTGGCGGCAAGCGCGGCACGAAGTTCGCCATCCATCAGTGGCCCGGCGACGATGGTCATCTGAGGCCGGCGGTCGCGCGGCAGGCTGGCCAGTGCGGCAATCGCAGTGTCGAGCAGCAGGAAAGCATCGCGCCCCCCGCCACCCGAAACCAGCACACGGCGTGGTGATCCGGTCCATCCGTCGCGTGGCCGCGACTGCGCCGTTGTGACCGCCCCACAATACCGGGTCTTTCCCGGACGCAGGCGTTCCAACCCATAGGCAGTGGCAGAGGGGTAGAAAGCAGCGTTGCCGTAAATCAGGACATCGTCGTAAAGCGAGGATATGACACGGTCGATGCCAGCGGCCGCCCATGCGCCGCGGGTGCGATCCGGATCATCCAGAATGTCGCGCAGCCCCAGAACGGTGCGTGTGCTGCCGTTTGCGCGCAATGCTGTCAGCGGGGCGACGAGTTCGTCCCACACCCCTGCGGGTTCGTGGTCGACAAGGAATACGTCGGGGCGGAAGGTTTCCACGACCCGCTCGATAATGCCGCTGCGCAGCGCCCGCGTGGTGTCGGCGTCGATGCGCAGGTTGCTGGCCTGCCAGCGGCCCCGCGCCAGCTTTGCAAGGGACGGCAGCTTGACATAGTCGATGCCGGGGCGCGGCTCGAAGATCATGCCCGCCGGACATCCGACCAGCATCAACACCGAAACCCCCGGTACCCGCGCAACAAGTTCATGCGCGATCGCCGTGTTGCGGCGCATGTGACCCAGGCCGATGGTGTCGTGCGAATACATCATCACCGACGGACCCCGCCTGGACGACGCGGCAGCGGAACCGCAGCCCGCCGTCCGGCAATCCGCGACAAGGGCGCCAACCAGTTCGGCCATGCGCGCCATGGCAAAGGGCTTTGCCAGAAATGCCGATACGGACAACCCCTCTGCCCGCAGGCGGTTTTCAACGTTGTCCTGCCCGGTCATCACGACAATAGGGCGGTCGCCCAGTGCCGCGGCATGCTCGCCCAGAACATCGATGCCATCGCCGTCGCCCAGTGAAATGTCTGCCAGCACAAGATCGCAGTCCGGTTGCGTCAGCAGGTGCCGCGCCACGGCGGCAGACGGCGCATGACGCACCGTATGACCCTCCCGCGACAGGGCACGCGTGATGTTCCGCGCGATGATCGGCTCATCTTCCAGCAGCAGGATAGCGGCCATGTCGGTCCCCAGCGTTCTATGCGATACGGGCTCCAGGCTAGGCGATTGCACACGCCGCTTCGCCTTGGTTCCGGTGGGGATCGGGGGAAACGCCGCCCCCGTTTTGGGGCATATCACGCATTTTTTTTGCCGGTTTCAGACCAAAGCCCCATTTTTGCGGACCTTTGGTTGGTGCCACCGGCTTTGGTCTGCGGCGTAAGGTGAGTCTGCAACCGCCATGAAAGCCGCCACATGACGATCTTTCCGCAACGCCTTCTGCTTCGGGATTCGCCGCATCATTTCCGGATGGTCTGGGCTTTCTTCGTGGTCAGCTTTGTTGCGATCTTTTCAACTGCCCTGGTGATGAGCACGATCCTGTCGCGATACATCGTCGAGCAGATGATGCTGCGCGATACGGCGGTTTCGGGGGAATTCCTGAATTCGGTCGTCCAGGTGGAAAACGCCGTTTCCTATTTCACCGGGGCGGAATCCCTGACCGGGGACGAGGATTTTGAGGAATTCCTCATCCACGTCGCCGGAATGCCTGATGTGTTCCGCGCAAATATCTATGACGCAGGGCATACCATCCTGTGGTCGACGGAGCCGGACCTGGTCGGAGAATCCTTTAGGGACAATACAGAACTGGATGCCGCACTGAACGGCATCAGCATCCCGGAACTGAACTCGGTCGATGCGGACGAAAAGTCGGAACATGTCGGCTTTCCGCAGGGAATTACGACCTATATCGAATATTACATCCCTATTACTGCGTCAGAGGGCGGCGCGGTCGTTGGCGCGGTCGAGGTATACAAATCGCCGGCCTCGCTTCTTGGATCGATCCGCCGCATCAAGATGCTCAGCTGGATCAACGCGCTGCTGGCAGGGGCGGCGCTGTTTGGCGGGCTGGCGCTTGTCGTGACCTATGCCGGGCGGGTGCTGATGCGGCAGGAAGCACGCCTGGTGGAAACGGAACGCCTGGCGGCAGTCGGGGAAATGGCTTCGGCCGTTGCGCATGGGCTGCGCAATCCGCTGGCATCAATCCGGTCCTGCGCGGAGCTGACTCTGGATGACGACATCCCCGAAGACAGCCGCAGCACATTGCGCGACATCATCGATCAGGTCGACCGGCTTGAAGGCTGGATTCGCGACCTGCTCGGTCGCAGCCGCAAGGATGCAGGCGCATCATCGCAGCGGGCCGATGTGGAAAAGGTTGTGCGCGCCTGTCTGGGTGCCTTTCGCCCGCAGATGGAACGGCGTGGAATCCGGCTAAGGCTGACAGGGTCGGGTCGCATGTTTGTGGGTGCGCGAGCGCCCGAACTGGAGCAAGTGCTGAACTCCCTCATCGCCAACGGGTTAGAGGCGATGGGCAGCGGCGGATTGCTGGACATCGGCTGGGACCGCGACGGTGCCGACATGATCACGATACGTGTGCAGGATACCGGCCCCGGCATCGCACCGGACATGGCCGACCGCCTGTTCACCCCCTTTGCAACGGGCAAGGCCAGTGGTCTTGGTGTGGGCCTGTCGCTTGGCCGACGGATAGCGGAACGTCTTGGGGGTACGCTGGAGCTGGCCAACGGCGCCTCTCATGGCGCCGAGGTGACGCTGCGGCTGCCTGCGGCGTGAATACGGGACAGGAATGATGACGGGAATACTTGTTGTTGACGATGAAGAGGTTCTGGCACGGTCGATCACCGGCTATCTGGAAAGGCGCGGCTTCGTTGCGGCCTATGCGGTTGACGTGCGCGGGGCCATGGCACTTTTTTCCCGAGACCGTCCGCAGCTTGTCATTCTGGATGTGAAGCTTGGCCAGGATAGCGGGCTGGATCTGCTGGGCTGGATGCTGGCCAGCAACCCCGAAACGCAGGTTCTGGTGATGACCGGCCACGGCGACATCGGCGTGGCAGTCTCGGCCATGAAGCGCGGCGCCCGTGATTTTCTGACAAAGCCGGCCCCGCTTGCAACCATCGCGGCTATTGCCGCAGAAATGATGCTGCAGGATGCCGCGCGCACTGCCGAACCACACGGTGTCGACCGTATTGTCGGGCGATCATCGGCGGCAGTGGAACTGCGTGCCGCGATCCGGCGGCTGGCGGCCTCTGCTGGCGGCGATGCCGCGCCGGGTGTCCTGATCACGGGTCCGCGTGGATGCGGAAAGGCACAGGTTGCCCGTGCCCTTCACGAAGCAGCCCGTGGCGGCAAGGCGATGGCGGAAGTCGATTGCAACCTTGGTGGTGTCCAGCTTTCGCAGGCGCTGGCAAGTGGCGCCAAAGCCATTCTGCTGCGCAGGATCGAGGCACTGGATGCAGCGGCGCAGGTGGAACTGTCACTGGCGCTGGACGCGCCGGACGCACCATGGCTGATCGCGACCACCAGCGCCGAGCTTTCATTGATGGAGCAGCGCGGGGCGTTCTGGTCGGATATTCTTTATCGCAGGCTCGTCGGCTGGATCGAGGTCCCACCCCTGTCGGAACGCACGGCCGACATCCTGCCACTGGCAGAGGACTTTGCCCGGCAGATCGGGCAGAGACTGAATCGGCCACGTCCCCGCATTGGCGCGGAGGCGCGGGCCAAGCTGCTGCGCCACGACTGGCCGGGCAATATCGCTGAACTGGAAAACTGCATAGAACGGGCGGTGCTGAATGCTGCGGATACGATCATCGGCGCCGACGATATCCGCGTGATCGGAAAGCCGGGCGTGGAATCGGATATTCCGAACCTCGTCCGGATGGAGGAGGCCGCGCTTCTGCGTGCGCTGCGCAGCACAGGGGGCAACATTTCCCGTGCCGCGGGCCTGCTTGGCATAAGCCGCGACACGCTGCGCTACAGGATGGAAAAATACGGCATTTCACGCCGCTGAGATCAGGCTTTCAAGAACCTCGGGCCGCCCCCGCTTGACCAGCTTCAACGCCCGACGGATCAGCGCGATAGCGGCATAGTGCATGGCAAGATCGGGATCGCACTCGCCACCTGCTGCCCGCCATGCGGCGCACAGCAACCGTGTTTCGTCTGGCCCGGCGTCCTGCGGCGGCGGCGCGTGCGGCTGGGTCGCCAGATAGGCGGCAAGATTTCCGATGTCAGCCTCGACCGGACCAGTCGCCATGTCATCAAGATCGATCAGCCAAAGCTTGCCGGACCTGTCGCGCATCACCTGTCCGGGGTGAAAGTCGCCATGCACGCTTCCCCCGCCGGGGGGCAGGGGAATGGCACGCAGGGCTTCGATCCGGCGCAACAGTTTTTCGGGGGTCCGCCACAGCCGGGCATCGATCCGCGCAAACGGGTCGTGCTGCGTCAGCCCCGTCACTTTCAAACCGGTTACGGGACGCAGGGCGGAAATCAGGGCTCCCGTGTCTTCTTGCGGCACGGGCTTCCCCGAGATCAGGTCAAAACGCAGGACATCCGGCATGTCTGTGGTCCGTGCCTCGGGTGTGGCCAGCCCCCCGGCACGGCAGGCGCGGCTGCGTTCCAGTGCCGTGGTTGCCAGTTCGGCGCTTTCATATCGTTTGTAAAAGCAACCGCCCTCGACCCATGTCGGATGGTGGCTCATGCCAGCGAAAGGATCAACGCGGCCGCCCGATCCTCCCCCCCCACGCCAAGATCGACGGGCGATCTGCGCTGGCGCCTGGCGACGGTCCGGGCCAGCCAGGCTGCCGATGTCGCCGGGCGTTGTTCGTCATGCCCGGTGCCAAGCCGGGGCCCCCACAACCGCACCCGCGCCGCCTGATCGTCGATGCTGCGTGGAATGGGGATCAGCAGCGATGGCGTATCGGTCAGCGCCAGTTCCAGCACCGAGTTATAGCCCGCCGTGGAAATCACCACATCTGACTGTCCGAACAAGGCGTTCAGCCCCCCGCCCGGATCGATGGTGCGGTCGGTGCCGTTCAGCCGTCCGAATGAACGGGCGCGCGGGCCAATCGCCTGCACGACCTCGAATTGTGCACCGCTGGCGCGGGCACCGGCGATGATCGTGTCGATGGCTGCGTAAAGTGGGCCAGCGGTCTGCGCGGTACCACCCCCACCTGTCGCCACAAGCACGCGGGGCAGCTCTCTCTTCGGCAATGTCTGTGCCGGAGGGGTGCGATAAATCCAGCCCACTGCCTCGACCTGCTCGACCGGTCCGGTGGCATCAGACGGCAACCAATGCGCGGCCGGATTGGCAACGATGATCTGGTTCCATGACCTGTCGCCGGGCAGACGAAACCGGGAAAGTTCGGCATCCGGCATCTCTCGCAGGATCAGCGCGAGAGTTGCCGTTGTTTTTTCGATTCCCGGCACTGCGATGGTGTCCAGAACCGCGACGATCTTTTCGCCCCGCGGCAGGGCGGCGGCCATGTCCGCCCGTTCGGCAAGACGGATGTCATCGAATACCGCCAGATCGGCGTGGTCCAGCCCCTGCGGCGGGGCGTTGGTCAGCAGGACGATCCGCCTGTCCGCCCCGGTCCGCCGGATTGCCCCGGCAATCGTGGCCACACGGCGCAGATGACCAAGACCCGACTTGCCGGTGGCAAGAAACCAGATCGCCACTGGCGATACGTCGGGGTTCTTTTTCACGGCGAGCATTGACCGCGGCATGGGGCTTCTGTCTGACTCTATTGGTTCCTTCTGAAATTTGTGCCGAGCTGCGTCGGCGCACAATCCTGCGGCAGGCCAGAGGCGGGGCAAATGCCCCATCAAGTGCTTATTCGGGTGGCATGGACGAAAGTCCGAAAACACGACGCAGATCGCGGGACCAATGCCCATACCGCCCGGAGACCCGTCACAGCATGATGGTTCATCACATCTGGTCAGAGGAGCGAGTAAAGCGATGCAACGGAACAACACCCCCCGCACCACGCCGGTTTCACTGGGACTTGTCGCCGATTTTTGCGCCGCCTCATTGCCCGTTGGTTTCTTCGTCATGTCCGAGGCGCGGCTTGTTGCGGACCCGACGCTGTTTGCAAGCGCCGCCCCTGCTGGCTGGCAGGTTGCGGCAGGCCTGGCGCTGCTTGGACTTGGCGCGCTGCGACTGGCGCTGCGCGTCCGCTAGGGCGTCGCTCACGCTCACCCGACCCGTATCAGTCTTCTGAACGACGCTTTCCGGGATGATTTCCGGGCCTGTGCTTTCGCATTTTTGCCATTATAGAGTGGCACTTGCCCGATCCGGCACCGTTCCAGGATTCTGAAGGAAAAACCATGGCACCCAAATTCGGCACAAGCGGTCTGCGCGGTCTCGTGGTGGAACTGACGCCCGAACTGGTGGCAGACCACATCCGCGCATTCCTGCGCGCCTGTCCGGTGGGCACCGGGCTGTGGGTGGGGCAGGATCTGCGCCCGTCGTCGCCTGATCTGGCACGTGTGGTCATTGAAACGGCGCGTGCAATGGGCGTGCCGACGGTGGATTGCGGCGCGGTGCCGACCCCGGCACTGGCGCTGGCCTCAATGCGGGCAGGTGCTGCGGCGGTGATGATCACCGGCAGCCATATCCCCGCTGACCGGAACGGGCTGAAATTCTATCTTCCAGACGGCGAAATTGCCAAATCCCACGAAGCGGCAATTCTCGGGGCGCTTGGTGGGCCGGTGCCGCAGGCACAGGTCGTCGCGCCGGGAGCTGGTAACACAACAGCAGGCGGCGAATGGATCGACCGCTATGTGGTCGGGTTTGGCACAACCGCGCTGACCGGCCTGCGGCTTGGGGTATGGAGCCATTCTGCCGTCAGCCGTGACCTGCTGCTTTCTGCCTTGCGCGCGCTGGGTGCCGAGGCGGTGGAACTGGGCCGTTCCGATCATTTCATCCCCGTAGATACAGAGGCCGTCGCGCCCGAGGCCCGTCGGCAGCTTGTGGCATGGGCGAAGGAACACGGGCTGGATGCGATCCTGTCCACCGATGGTGACGGCGACCGTCCGCTTTTGACCGACGCCACAGGTCGGCTCGTCCCCGGCGATGTGCTGGGCCAGATCACCGCAGCCGTTCTGGGCGCGGATGTGGTGGTGACGCCGGTCAGCTCGAACACCGGGGTTGAGGCATCGGGAAGGTTCGCGCGGGTGATCCGGACCAGGATCGGTTCCCCCTTTGTAATCGCCGGGATGGAACAGGCGGGCGCAGGCGCGCGGGTCGTCGGATATGAGGCGAATGGCGGTTTCCTGCTGGGCTTCACCGCGCAGGGTCCGGCTGGCGCGCTGCCGCCGCTGGCCACGCGCGACAGCCTGTTGCCGATGCTTGCCCCGCTCAGCCGGGCAAGCGCCGCGGGCGGGCTGGCAGCGCTGGTCGCCGCCGAGCCGCCGCGTTTTACCGCTGCCGACCGGCTGGAGGAAATCCCGACCGACCGGTCGCGCGATCTGCTGGCGGGGTTTGATGCCGATCCGGCGAAACTGGATATGTTCCTTGCCGCGCTGGGTGAAAGCCTTGCGGGCATCGACCGCACCGACGGGCTGCGGCTGACGCTGGCTTCCGGTCGGGTGTTGCACATGCGACCGTCGGGCAATGCGCCGGAGTTCCGGCTGTATATAGAGGCAGAGCAGGCCGATCTGGCCGAGACGATGCTGCAAAAAGGGCTTGCAGCCCTGCGCAAGGCGCTGACCTGAGGTCAGGGCTGCCCGCAGGGTGGCGGGTGGAAAGAGAGGACCGGGTGGACAAGGTTCTGGTGACGGGTGGTGCGGGTTATATCGGTTCGCATGCCTGCAAGGTGCTGAAAGCCGCGGGGTACATTCCCGTCGCCTATGACAATCTTTGTACCGGCTGGCGGCAGGCAGTGCGCTTTGGCCCCTTCGAGCAGGGCGATCTGGCCGACCGTGCCCGGCTGGATCAGGTCTTTGCCGAACATCGCCCGGTGGCGGTGATCCATTTCGCGGCGCTGTCGCAGGTCGGCGAAAGCATGACCGATCCGGGTCGCTACTGGCGCAACAATGTCGTGGGGTCGCTGACGCTGGCCGAGGCGGCAGTCGCGGCGGGGTGCCTTGATTTCGTGTTTTCATCGACCTGCGCGACCTATGGCGATCAGGATGGTGTGGTGTTGACCGAGGACAGCCCGCAACAGCCGATCAACGCCTATGCCGCCAGCAAGCGGGCGATCGAGGATATCCTGCACGATTTCGCCGCTGCATATGGTCTGCGCCACGTGATCTTTCGCTATTTCAACGTTGCGGGTGCCGACCCCGAGGCCGAGGTGGGCGAATTTCATCAGCCTGAAACGCATCTGGTCCCGCTGATGCTGGACGCGATTGCCGGGAAAAGGGCAGCTTTGACCATCCACGGCACCGATTACGATACCCCGGACGGCACCTGTATCCGCGACTATGTGCATGTGATGGATCTGGCAGAGGCGCATGTTCTGGGGCTGGACTGGCTTCGGGCGGGCAAGGGAAGCCGGGTTTTCAATCTGGGCACCGGCCACGGCTTTTCAGTGCGCGAGGTCATGACGGCCAGCGGCAGCGTCACCAACCGGGAGGTGCCGCATGTGATAGGCCCGCGCCGGCCCGGCGACTGCACGCGATTGGTATCGGGATCGCGCCGTGCCGAGGAAGAACTGGGCTGGAAGCCACGGCGGTCGACGCTGGCGCAGATGATCGGCGATGCATGGCGCTGGCACCAGTCGGGGCATTACGACGAATAGATGCCCTCAGCCGGGTTGTGCGGGAAAAGGCAGAACAAGGCTTGCCGCCAGCCCGTGCCCGTCCTTTCCGGGCGCGAGGGAAAGCTCGCTGCCGAACAGCGCGGCGATTTCTGCCGCAATCGCAAGGCCGAGGCCGTAGCCCGTGCCCGTATCCGCCACACCCTGCCTTGGTGCTCCACGGCGCAACATCGGTGTTTTTGCAAGCGATGTTGCAGGCAGGCCCGGCCCATTGTCCTCGACCGTCAGCAGGATGCCGTCGGCTTGTGGTTCCACCCGCAGGGTTACAACGGCATCCTTCCCGGCATAACGCAGCGCATTGTCGATAAGGTTGCGCAAAAGTTCGGCCAGCAGAACCGGTTCCGCCCGTGCCAGGGCCAACTCCACCCCGCTGTAGCCAAGGTCTATGCCCTGCCTGATTGCGGCGGGGACCAATTCTGCGGTCACGGATTTGGCCACTGCGACGACATCGGTTGTCACCAGTGCAGCCCCCCCGACGGAGGTGTCGACCCGCGCCAGCACCAACAGTTGCGAAAGCACCCGCTCCGCCCTGACCAGCGCCTCTTCGGCCTTTTGCCGGGCAGGATGCGATTCTTCGATCGAGGCGCTGCGCGAGACCAGCGCAAGCTGCGTTCGCAGCACGGCCATTGGCGTGCGCAACTGGTGACTGGCGTTTCCGGTAAAGTTCTTCAATGCGGCTAGCGCCGTTTCCAGCCGCTGCATGAAACCGTTCACCGCATCGACCAGCAGGTTCACCTCTGCCACGTTGCGCGGGCGCAGCGGGCGCAGATCATCGGGTGAGCGTTCCGCGATGGCGGCCACCAGCCGGTCAAGAGGGCGCAGCGCAAGGGTGGCTGCGACCCAGACAATGGTGACGACCGACAGGATCATCAACGCCAGTCGCAGGGCTGAACGGATCAGGATGCTGCGCGCCAGCGCCTCGCGGGCAATGGTCGATTCTGCCACCGTCACCGTAAAGAGGATCGCCTCGCGCCCGGTGGACAGGCTGCGCAACAACGTGGCGCTGCGGATTCGGGTTCCGTCGAACGATGCGTCGGCAAAGGCGATGCTGTCGCCCGCCGTCAGCGGCACGACACCCAGCGTGTCATAGCCTGTCAGGAACCGGCCCTGGGGCGCATCGACGCGGTAGAACACGCGATCCTGCGCGGTCGATGCCAGCATTTCCAGTGAGGAATAGGGGATATCCACTTCCAGCCCGCCGGTTTCATCGACGGTCACCCGTTCGGCAATGGCGAGCGCCGACCCGGCGAGGACGCGGTCGGAAACGCCCTGTGCGGTGCGCAGAGCCTCTCTCCATGTATCTGCAAGGGCCAGCAGGCCGACAAGTGCTGATCCGGCCAGGAGCCAGATCAACAGGCGGCGGCGCAGCGAGTAGGGCTTCATCCGCTGTCCGTTCCGCTGCGTTCCAGCATGTAGCCGATGCCGCGTACTGTGCGCAGGCCCAGGCCATAAGGCCCGATGCGGCGACGCAGGCGCGAGATGTATTGTTCGATGGCATTGTCCGACAGCATGTCATCCAGTGCGGTTAGCGAATGCACGATCGCCTCTTTCGTGACCACCTTGCCCGCGCGCATCAGCAGCAGTTCCAGCAGGGCCCGCTCCCTCGGGGGCAGGTCCAGCGCCTGCCCGCCCGCCGAGAATATCCGTGTCGTCAGGTCCAGCGTCAGGCCGCCGACCGAAACGACAGAGGACCGCAACCCCGCCTGTCGGCGCAGCAGCGAACGCACCCGCGCCTCCAGCTCGCTGACGTCGAAGGGTTTTGTCATGTAGTCATCGGCGCCCAAATCCAGGCCGCGCACCCTTTCCTGCGGGCTGCCGCGTGCCGTCAGGATCATGACCGCCGCAGCATTTTCGCGTGACCGCATGGCGCGTAGCACCGAAAGCCCGTCCATTTCCGGCAGGTTCAGGTCAAGGATCACCAGATCGAAGGGTTCCGTTGCGGCCAGCGCCTCGGCAGACGCGCCATCCGCCACATGATCGACCGCATAGCCGGATGACGACAGAAGCGCGGTCAGCGCCTCGGCCAGCGGTTGGTCGTCCTCGACAAGCAGGATGCGCATGGTTCCCCCTTGCCGCCAGACTATGCCCAAGGGGCAGAGTTGTGAACCGGCCGCTTATCGGGCAGATTTCGGTCATGCGCACCCCTTTGACCGCCTTCCTTGCCGCGCTTGCCCTTTGGCTTGGCCAGGGCTTTGCCCTGCGTGCCGAAATGACCGAATTCCCCGCACGGTCGGCAGTGGATGCGCAAAGGCTGGTGATCTATTCCACGCTCGACACGCGGCTTGCCGCACCCTTGCTTGCCGCATTTCAGGACAAGCATCCTGACGTGGCGCTGATTTACGAAGACTTGCTTGCAAGCGAGATCGCGGAGCGCGTTGTGATCGAAAGTGACGCTGGCGGGATCACGGCGGATTTCGTGTTTTCATCAGCGATGGACCAGCAGATGAAGCTGGCCAACGACGGGTATGCGCAAGCGGTTGCAGCGTCGGTCGGCTGGCCGCGCTGGGCCAACTGGCGCGACACGGCTTTTGCGCTGACGGTGGAACCGGCCGTGCTGATCTATCACCGGCCCAGCTTTCCCGACGGGCCGCCACAGTCGCGGCTGGAGCTGATCGAATGGCTGCGCGCAGCGCCGGAGAGTTCGGGCGCGCGGATAGGAACCTACGATATCGAACAATCCGCGGTGGGGTATCTGTATCTGTCCCGCGATGCCGAGCACTTTGCCGATATCTGGGTGCTGTTGCGCGCAATGGCGCTGGCGGGGATCGAAACCTTTCCCACCAGTCAGGATGTGATCGATCGCGTGGCTGATGGCCGATTGGCGCTTGGCTACAACATTCTTGGTCCCTATGCCGAGGATCAGGCCGACCGGCATCCCGGTCTGGGTGTGGTGCGGCTTTCGGATTTCACTGTCGCGATCTCTCGCGTGGGTCTGGTGCCGCGTGCCGCCGCCGCGCCCGATCTGGGGGAAAAGTTCCTGTCCTTCCTGATGACGGATGAAGGCCAGCGCCTGCTGGAGGATCGTCTGCGCCTGCCCGCCGTGCGGTTTCTGCCAGAAAGCAGCACGGCCGAGGGGCGGGTGCTGCGCCTGGTGCCGGTCAGCCCCGGCCTTCTGGCCTATCTGGACCAGTCCCGCCATCGCAGCACGATCCGCAAATGGCGTGCGGCCCTGGGACGACCCGAATAGCGGATGCTGCGGCGCAGTGTCAGCAAGCTGACAGGTTTCTGTGTTCATCTGTGGTATGCGTTGCCAGAGGAGTGGCAACCTTAAAGTATGGGCGCGCTATGCGCCGAGGGAGGAGACAAGATGAAACACATGCTTCTGGGCGTGGCCCTTGCGGCTGCCCTGTCCGTTCCGGCCTGGGCCGAGGACTACATGATCATGGCCCCGGCGGCCCCTGGCGGCGGCTGGGATTCGACCGCGCGCACCATGCAGGAGGTGATGGTTGCGGAAGGCATTTCCGGCAGCGTGCAGGTGCAGAACGTGCCGGGTGCGGGCGGCACGGTGGGGCTGGCGCAGTTCGCCTCTTCCACATCGGGCGACGCGTCGCAGCTTATCGTCGGCGGCTATGTTATGGTGGGGGCCATCCTGACCAACACCTCCCCGGTTTCGCTGGCGGACGTGACACCGGTCGCCCGTCTGACGGGTGAGGCCGTGGGCATCGCTGTGCCTGCCAATTCGGAAATCCAGACGATCAACGATCTGGTCGAGAAGATGAAGGCTGATCCGGGTTCCGTGTCCTGGGCGGGCGGTTCCGCCGGCGGGGTGGATCACATCACCGTCGGCCTGCTGGCCAAGGCGGCTGGCGTTGATCCGACCAAGATCAACTATGTTGCCTTCTCGGGCGGTGGTGAAGCGCTTGCGGCGATTCTTGGCGGTCAGGTGACGGCGGGGATTTCGGGCGTCGGTGAATTCCTGCCGCAGGTCGAGGCAGGCACGATGCGGATGCTGGCGGTTTCCACTGCCGAAAAGTGGCCGGGCACCGACGCGCCGACGCTGAAGGAATCGGGTTATGATGTCGACGTGCAGAACTGGCGCATGGTTGCCGCCGCGCCGGGCCTGAGCGACGAGCAGAAGGCCGCCGTCGCTGCCGATATCGACAAGCTGGTGAATTCGGCGGGCTGGAAAGCCGCGCTGGAAACGAAAGGCTGGGCCAATACCTATCTGGCCGGGGCTGACTTCGACGCGCAGCTTGCCAAGGAAATCGACACCACGACCACGATCCTCAAGGATATCGGTCTGGTGAAATGACCGGATCCCCACATGGAACCGGACGCCGCCCCGACGGGGCGGCGTTCATCGTTGCCGCAGTGCTGGCAGCGCTGGGCGCGCTGCTGATCTGGCAGGGACGCGGGATCGAGGACAAGGGCGGTTATGCCGGGATCGGATCGGGTGACATGCCGGTCATCATCGGTGCCGGGCTGATCGGTCTTGCCATCTGGCATGTCGTTACCGGCCTGCGCGAAGCGGCGCCCGACCGGCCACATCAGCAGCTTGCACCCGTGTTCTGGATCGTGGTCGGGCTGACCCTGCAACTGGGGCTGCTGCATGTGGCAGGGTTTTCCATCGCAGCTGGCCTGCTGTTCGCCTGCACTGCCGCCGCCTTTGGCAAGCGCAACCTGGCGCTGACCGTGCCCATCGGCGTGGTCTTTGCCTTTGCCGTCTATGGTGTATTCGACCGCGTGCTGGAACTGAACCTGCCTGCCGGCCTGCCCGAAACGCTGATCTACGGGGGATAGAGGATGAGCACCTTCGAATTCCTGCTTCAGGGTCTGTCCACCGCGATGCAGCCGATGATCCTGCTGTACGCGCTGATCGGGGTAACGCTGGGAACGGCGGTGGGAGTGCTTCCCGGTATCGGCCCGGCGCTGACCGTGGCCTTGCTTCTGCCGGTCACCTACGGGCTTGATCCAGCAGGGTCGCTGATCATGTTCGCGGGGATTTATTACGGCGGCATGTATGGCGGTTCGACGACATCCATCCTGCTGAATACGCCGGGGGAAAGTGCATCCATCGTCACTGCGCTGGAAGGCAACAAGATGGCCCGCGCGGGTCGGGGCGGCCCGGCACTGGCGACCGCGGCCATCGGGTCTTTCGTGGCGGGCCTGCTGGCCACGCTGGCGCTGGCGTTCCTTGCGCCGCACATCGTCAAGCTGGCGCTGGTCTTTGGACCACGCGAATATTTCGGGCTGATGATGCTGGCTTTTGTCACCGTGTCCGCCGCCTTTGGCGACAGCACGATGAAGGGGCTGACATCACTGTTCATCGGATTGGCGCTGGCGCTGGTGGGTATTGATGGCCTGACCGGACAGGCGCGGCTGTCGTTCAATGTTCCGCAGCTTCTGGACGGGGTCGAGGTGACGACGCTGGCCGTGGCCATGTTCGCCGTAGGCGAGGCGATGTTCGTTGCCGCGCAGGGTGTGCATCCCGACGACAAGGTACATGCGATCAGCGGGTCGGTCCGCATGACCCGCACGGATTGGGCACGGTC
>JBOFCO010000020.1:0-8542 GCA_051646105.1 Paracoccaceae bacterium | reverse complement strand
AATGGAAGGGCGATGTGACACCATGCAACCGGAACGCATGTCCTGCGTTGTGTCTTTGAAAGTCAGCGGTCCCGCCAGCGTCCGCCCGACTGGTCCATGCTGCCCGCGAAAGGAACCGCGATGCTGATCCGCTATGGCTATGAATTCACCATCGACTGCGCGCAACAGACACCGATGGTCTGTCTTGTCTCGGCCCATCCCGACAGGGCGGGTGATCTGGCGGAGCCAGAGGTTCATCGCCTGTCCCCTGACCTGCCCGTCACGACATATCGCGACATGTTCGGCAACATATGTCGCCGATTTGCCGCCCCTGCCGGATCGCTGACCATGTCGGGCGAAGGGATACTGCACGATCCGGGTGCCCCCGATCCGGTCGTCCTTGGTGCGGGTCAGCATCCTGTTCAGGACCTGCCTGATGAAACACTCGTCTATCTTATGGGCTCCCGCTACTGTGAAACCGACAGGCTGGGACAGGTCGCCTGGACCCTGTTCGGACATATCCCCGTTGGCTGGGCACGGGTGCAGGCAATCTGCGACTATGTCCACAACCATATCCGCTTCAACTACAACGATGCCCGCGCCACACGGACCGCGCTGGAAACCTGGCAGGAAGGACGGGGGGTCTGCCGTGACTTCGCACATCTTGCCATCGCTTTCTGCCGCTGCCTGAATATTCCGGCCCGCTACGTGAACGGTCACCTCGGGGATATCGGCGTTCCCTTCAATCCCGATCCGATGGACTATGCCGCCTGGATGGAGGTGTATCTGGGCGGGGCATGGCACTGCTTTGACCCAAGGAACAACCAGCGGCGTATCGGGCGCATTGTTGTGGCGCGCGGGCGCGATGCCGCCGATGTGCCGATGCTGACGTCCTTCGGCCAGCATCTTCTGACCCGGTTCACCGTGATCTGTGAACAGGTGGCGGGGGGTGATGCACTTGGTAGCCTGCATTCCGGGGTGTCACGCCTGCCCACTGCCGGTCTGTACCGGCAGACGACGCCGTTGAACGGCACGGCGGTGCTGGAAAGCGCCTCTTCCTTTCGGCGGCAGAATTTGCGCTAATTGAAACGAAACTCTCAGGAACAGGGAAAACGTCATGGCCATCGACAAAAATGCATCCGCCATCTGGACCGGCAGCCTGAAGGAAGGCGGCGGCACGATCACCAGCCAAAGCGGGGCGCTGGCAAAGCTGCCCTACACCTTTGCGACACGGTTCGAGGACAAGAAGGGCGCAAACCCCGAAGAACTGATCGGCGCAGCCCATGCCGCCTGCTACGCCATGTTCCTGTCGGCGCTGATCGGTGGCGGCAGCATCACCCCCGGCTCGGTGGAGGCGACATCGACCGTGATCCTGGACCCGACCACCGAGGGCAGCCCGACCGTGACGGGCGTGCATCTGGCTGTGAAGGTCAAGGCCGACGCGCCGGAAGCCACGCTGCGCGATCTGGCGGAGAAGGCCAAGGCGGGATGCCCGATTTCCAAACTGCTGAACGCGCCGATCACGATGGAGGTAACGGTTGGGTGAGGCGTTAATCGCCTTTCGTCAAACCATCATCTCCTTCGTCGCCGTCAGCTTCACGCCCGGATAGTCCCGGCCCACGCGGTCGATGTCCCATTGCAGGCGGGTCAGGAACACGAGGTCGCCGTCGCTGTCGGTGCCGATGTGCTGTTTGTTAACGGCAACCAGCTTTTCGATCTCGGCCTTGTCACCCGATACCCAGCGGGCAGAGGTGAACTGCGATGCCTCGAACCGGACGGGCAGGGAATATTCCTGTTCGATCCGGCTGGCCAGAACCTCGAACTGCAGGGCGCCGACCACGCCGACGATAAAGCCGGAACCGATCATCGGCTTGAACACTTTCGCAGCGCCTTCCTCGGCGAACTGCATCAGTGCCTTGTCCAGATGCTTGGCCTTCATCGGGTCGCCCGCGCGCACGGTTTGCAGCAGTTCCGGGGCAAAGGACGGGATGCCGGTAAAGCGCAGCATCTCGCCTTCGGTCAGCGCGTCGCCGATGCGCAACTGCCCGTGGTTGGGAATGCCGATGATGTCGCCCGCCCAGGCCTCTTCCGCCAGCTCGCGGTCGGCGGCAAGGAACAGCACGGGGTTCGATACTGCCATCGGCTTTTTCGACCGCACATGCAGCAGCTTCATCCCGCGTTCAAAATGTCCGGAGGCAAGGCGGACAAAGGCCACGCGGTCGCGGTGTTTCGGGTCCATGTTGGCCTGAACCTTGAACACGAACCCCGTCACGGGCTTTTCATCGGGCGAAATCCCGCGTTCGGCGGCTTTCTGCACCTGTGGTTCCGGCCCGTGTTCGCCCATGCCGCTCATCAGTTCCTTGACACCAAAGGAGTTGATGGCCGAACCGAACCAGATCGGGGTCAGGTGGCCTTCAAGAAAGCTTTGGCGGTTAAAGGCGGGCAAAAGTTCGCGCGCCATTTCAAGCTCTTCGCGCAGGGTCTTCAACTGCTCTGGTGGGACGTATTCCGCCAGTTTCGGATCGTCCAGCCCGTTGATCTTGATCGATTCCGCCACACGGTTGCGGTCAGCGCGGTCCATCAGTTCCAGCCGGTCGTGCAGGATATCGTAGCAACCCAGGAAATCGCGCCCCATGCCGATGGGCCAGCTTGCCGGGGCCACGTCAATGGCCAGGTTTTCCTGAATCTCGTCGATGATCTCGAAGGTGTCGCGGCTTTCCCGGTCCATCTTGTTGCAGAAGGTCAGGATCGGCAGGTCGCGCAGGCGGCAGACCTCGAACAGCTTGCGGGTCTGGCTTTCCACGCCCTTGGCCCCATCGATCACCATGATCGCGGCATCAACGGCGGTCAGCGTGCGGTAGGTATCTTCGGAAAAATCGCTGTGGCCGGGGGTATCGACAAGGTTGAAGCGATACTGGCCAAAGTCGAACGACATGGCGGAAGCGGAAACCGAAATCCCGCGTTCCTGCTCCATCTTCATGAAGTCGGACCTTGTGCGCCGCGCCTCGCCCTTGGCGCGCACTTGTCCCGCCATCTGGATCGCACCGCCGAACAGCAGGAACTTTTCGGTCAGCGTGGTTTTCCCTGCGTCGGGATGCGAGATGATCGCAAAGGTCCGGCGGCGGGCGATTTCGGGCGGAAGGGGGGCGCGGTTGTCTAGCATGGGCGCGGTTTAGCCGAGGCGGACGATTGGTGCAATTGTGTGCCGCAACGGTGCAGCGGTTCACGCTTTGCGCGAATCATCTGTGCGCGGAACAGCCTTGCGGTAATCTGGTCGGCAATAGTTCGTCCATATGAGAAAAGAGTATGCAGGTAAAGGTTTGGGTTCTGGTGGGTGGGATCGGCGTGACGGGGCTGGCAGGGTGTGGCGGTGGCGCCGACTATGCCGAAGCCTATGCAGCCCGCAGTGATGCGAACAATGCGATGGTTGATCGGCTGAATGCCCGTTTCAATACGGCCTTTGACGGAATGCCGACGGCAGGGTCCGCAACCTATACCGGGCATGCGGTCATCAAGCACTCTGACGGTGTGGACGATGATGCGCAGTTCCTGGGGGATGCCAGCGTTACTGCGGATTTTGCCAATGGCACGGTGGAAGGTCAGGCATCCAATTTCGGCGGCTGGCACAACCATGGCACTGTTGGCAGCTACAGCGGATCGGTCGTGCTGTCCGGTGGGGTGATCGGGATCAATCGCCCGAACGATCTGGGTGCCTATTTCAGCGGAACCCTTGTCAGGGGCGCTGACACGATCGTCATCGACGGCGGCATGCTTGGTGATTTCAAGGGGACGCCGATCATCGGCGCCATAACCGAGATCGATGCAAACTCTACCATGACCATCAACGGGGGCGCTCCGCAGCCCATATATGGTGGCTTCAACCTTGAACGCTGATCGAAGCCTGATATTCAAGCGCCTTGCAGCCCCCCGATTTCGCGGCATACCCCCCGAACCGGGCCGTTTTCAGAAGGAGTAACGAGATGAGATTGACTATTGCCCTGATGGCGCTGCCGGTTGCCGTAGCCCTGGCCGGGTGTGAAGATGTGCGGCCCGAGATCGACGAACGTCTTGCGGCATCGCAGGCCATGGCGAACAGGCTGGCTGCGCAGGGCGATACGGCAGTCATGCCGGTCAGCGGCACCGCGCGTTACAACGGCTATGGGCTTCTCACGGCCAACTCCTCCCCCGACGATGTAGCTGTGATCGGCACGGCAACGGTCGATGCCAACTTTGCCAGCAACACGTTGTCGGGCACGGTAGGGGATTTTGTCGGACAGGATGATGAGAATGTCGATCAGCGCTTTTCCGGAAATATCGCGCTGACAAACGGTATCATCGGCTTCGGGTCTGCCAGCGGGATCGAAATGGATTACAGCGGCGTGCTGGAAGGCAATGAGGATCGCATCGTCGTCGACGGTATCATGACGGGTGCCTTTGCGGGAACTGGCGCAACCGGAATTGCAGTCATCGCCGAAAATGACCCGATGACCCTGAATGGCGGCACCACGTTGGGGACCTTCATCGTGATCGGTGAGCGCTAGGCGGACTTTTCAGCTACATGTAATGCCAGAGGGCCGTGGCCAATGCTGCGTCCTTCTGCATTTCTGCGATCCCGTCTTCTTGCGTCAGAGGGGTGGTTTTCCACGCAAAACCCGCATCAGCAATGAGGCGACGAAAAACGCCAGGAATATAAAGAACAGCACTTGTGCGATGCTTGCGGACGTTCCGGCAACGCCGCCGAAGCCGAGTGCCGCAGCGATCAGTGCCACAACAAGGAATGTGAGGGCCCAGCCGAACATGGGATCTCCTTTCGTTATGCGCCGGCCATTGTCCTGGCAGCGCGTTGCTTTTGTCGACTTGAACGCATCGGTTGGGCAAGGGTTCCCCACTTTCTGACCCTGGTCATCATCCTTCTGCTGACCTCTGCCTCGCGGAATTCGGGAACCACAGGGCGTGGTTGGCGTTGTCTTGGCGAAGCGACGTACCGACTGGGCAATTGGCGCAACCGGGAAACGTCAGCATGGATATGATCGGAGGATCAGAGATGACGGCCAACACATCCGCTTTGAAGGAAAAGATTGACGCTACCCGTCAGGCCGGTCTGCGCACCGCAGAGGCGGCAGGTGAGGCCGCGCGGGAAGCGGGCAAGGTTGTCGCCGAAGGCGTTTCCGAAGGGGCGCAGGCCGCAAAAGCTGCCGCCACCGACGCATTTGCCCATGCGCGCGAGGATGCAACCCGACAACTGGACAGTGCGCGGGATGCAATATCCGAAACGGCAGACAAGGTCGCAGAAACGCTGCGCAACGCGGCGGAGCAGGCCCGGTCCGGCCCGATGCAGGCTGGCCTCATGTCCGCGCTTTCGGGCGGCGTTGCCACCGCAGCAAAGGGTTTGCGTGACCGCAGTCTGGGAGAGATCGCCGCGGAGGTTCGTGGCGTGGCCCGCCGTAATCCCGCGCTTTTCGCGGTTGGTGCCGGGCTTGCAGGTTTTGCCCTGGCCCGGTTCCTGCTGTCCTCGCAGGCGGCGCGACCATCCGCAACCGATAGCTGGATCGGGTCGGAGCCGGCGAAGCACGGCCACCGGACATGAGTGAGCGTGACCCAGATTTTTCGAACCTTCCCCCGTCGACCCTTTCGATCCTGGGCGATGTGGCGGGCGGAATAGGGCGTATAATCCGGGGCGAAATCGCGCTTGTACGAGCGGATGCGGCGCGGTCGGCTGCGCAGGTGGCGCGTGCGCTGGCGATGTTGGCCGTTGCCGCCATCACCGCTATGGTGGCTTTGAATGCCCTTGCCGGATCTGCCACGCTGGGGTTGGTTGCCGCCGGTCTGCCAGCGCCTGCGGCTGCCTTGATTGTCGGGATCGTGCTTTTGGCGGTCGCGCTGTTTTTCCTCAATCGTGGACTGGTTCGGTTGAAACCCCGCAATCTTGCTCTCTCTGCCAGTGCTGACAGTATCAAAAGCGACCTGCAACTCTTTGTCAAAACGGAGAAATCCGATGGGTAATGCTGCATTCAAGACCGACAAGATGCGCCGGATCGAGGCGCAGCTGGAACGGGACCGTGTCGCACTTGGCGCGTCGATCGAAGCCCTTGGCCGAACAATGCCTGCCAACGTCGCCGGTACGGCACGCGACGGGATTTCCAGTGCAGCCGCGGCTGTTGTCGGCGGCAGGGGTGCTAGGCCGCTGGCCCTTGCGCTCGCAAGTATGGGGCTGGGACTTGGCCTTGCCCGACATCGACGGATGCAAGGGAACGACCCGCAGGGCGATGCTCTTGCCGGTAGCCGGTTCGAAGCGCTGTCCCGATGGGAAGACGAAGGCGGCCCTGTCATGGATGCCGCCGAGTTTGATCGCAGCGAGAATCAGACGGTGCCGACCACTGACCCCGGCGCGGATTGGATGCCGGAAGTGGATCGCTTGCGCGACCGTGCTTCTGCATTGCTGGCCCGTATCGACAGGGCCGTGCGCCTCCGGCTTGCCCCTGCCTCGGAACTGGCTGCCCATCGGGCAGAGGTGGTTTCCGCCCTGTTCCGGGACACAAATCGGGTCATGGCGACCGGGTTGGAACATCTGTCGGACGAAGCGCTGCAAAAAGCCGTCAAGGCGCGAGAGGAGGCCTATGACGCACAGCTTCGGTTGCGGGAAACAGGGTCGTCGATGATCCGGGAAAGGCCCTTTCTGTCCGGTGCCATATTGGCTGCGGTCGGCGCCGGTATCGCGTCGGCGTTGCGTACGACCGAAGCCGAAAACCGGATTCTCGGTCCAGCGCGCGATAACTTGGTTCGTACCGCAAAGGCGGTGGCGAACGCGGAGGGCCGACGTCTAGGGCAAGCAGCAAGCGCACTGTTTGAAACGCTGAAAACGGACATTGCCCGGGCGGAAACCACGGTCCGAGAGAAAGAACCGGACACGCATTAGCGACGGGTCATGCGGTCGCCGGCCATTACCAACCAATGATCAATACAGTGCCCACGTACCCTGCGTGGGCATCTTCATTTCGGCCTTCAGGCGATCTGCCGTGCAAGGAAGGTCAGTTGCACGCTTCCTTCATCCGCATCGGTGAAAATCTCAAGTCGGCCATCCAGTTGCTGGACAAAACCACGGATCAGACGCGCGGCGATCGCGGTGGGTCCGCTGTCCCCGCCGCTCTCGATGCTGGCGGCGCCCCGCGCTGGCCCCTTGATGATCAGCTTCACAGTGTTGTCCGGCGCTGTGACCAGACTGATGTGAATCTCGGCCTGCGGGGCGTCCGTCCTGAACGTATGAAAGGCCGACAGCACCTCGGCCAGATAAAGAGCGACGGGCACAGCCTGCTGGGCAGGTAGCATCAGTGATGCGATTTCAGAGCGAATCCCGGTCCTTGCACCGGAGGCCTCGAACACCGGGCGCATCCGGGCGATCACTTCCGCCAGAAGTTGCCCCATCTCGATCGCGGGCCGACCCGCCATTCGGTAAAGCCCGAGATGCACGGTCGACAGGCTCATGACCCTTTCGTGCAGGTTTTCCAGGATCGACCGAACGCCGTTGTCCGGATCGTCGCGCAAGTGCATCCGAAGGATTGATGCGATCAGTTGCAAGCTGTTGCCCGTGCGATGGTGAACCTCGCGCAGAAGTTCCTGGTTCTGCCGCAGCAAATCCTCCATCTCCGCCTCATCCTGAAGGATAGTGCGGGTCATGGTCTGATAAGCTTCCCCAAGCGAGATGATTTCGTCAGGTGCGCCCTTCAGTTCCAGTTCGGTGGTTGTGCGGTTGCCCCCCGCGAAGGCAAGAATTGATCGGGAAAGATTGCCGATGTGGCGGGTAACCAGGTATTGCGCAGCCAGCGTGGCCACCGTCAGCCCGGCGATGCACATCAGCAGCGGATACAGATAGGGCAGGATTTCCGGACTGAACAGCAGGCCATAGTCATCGGTTGTCCAGACGCCCATGACATTGATGTTTTCGGCAATCGGCACGACAGCAAAAAGGCGCCGTTCGCCGCTGCCAGAGGTGGCGATGAATGTCTGTGGGCCACCTGTCGACAAAATGTCCAGTGGGCGCTCCGGGGGCAGGTAGCGGTCAAGTCCATCCAGCCCGACGGATGATGTCAGCGGAATGCCACTGCCATCGAAGCTGATCAGCGTCTCTGGTGCACCGATGGTGCCGAATGATCCCTTGTCCGTCACGGCATCGATTGTCCGGTGCGGCAGCGACAGCGACACGATCCCGATATGCTTGCCCGATTCATCAAAGACGGGATGACCGATGCCAATGACCGAGGTTCCACTGACAGGACCACGCGGATTGACAACGATACTAGGCTCCGGCCGAGCGATCATTTTGGCAAAAAGCGGGTTGCCGGAAAAATCATAGGTGTTTCCGCCAGAAGCACAGGTCATCCGTCCTGACAGTGGCGTGAAGGCGACCAGCGACGCCTCGGGGGTGGCTGCCCAGACTGCTTCGACCATCCTGCGGCAGGCATCAGGATCGTTCACATATGGGGTTATCGCGGCGGCCAGTGTTTCCGTGGCGGCTTGTGCGGCTTCTATCGTATTGATTTCCCGTTCTGCCGCCGCAAGCGTCTGG
>JBOFCO010000123.1:0-10279 GCA_051646105.1 Paracoccaceae bacterium | reverse complement strand
ACCAGGGTGATCCGTCCGTCACGCGGCAGCGGCGTTGTGACGGTGTCGATATCGGAAACCTGGACGCCATCCGGGTCATCAGCGGTAGCATCGACCGTGTTTTCGATGCCCGTGAGTGTACTGTCCAGATCTCCGGCAGTCAGGACGTAGTCTGCGGTAAAGACACGGACAGCACCGGGGGCCAGCGTGGCAACCGTGCCGACGACAGACGGCGTCAGCTGGCCATCGGTCACGACGACATTTGTAAGCGTCTGGTTGCCGGTGTTCGTGACGCGGAATGTATAGCGGATAATGTCGCCTTCATCCGGGCGCCCATTGGCAGGGCTGTCAATCAGGACGGACGACTTGACGACTGTCAACCCGGCGGCGGGTACTTCCGGTACATGGGTGGTGCCGCCCGTCGCGTCGACCGGAACGCCCTGCGGGGAGAACCCTTCGGCCGTGGCGGTGTTTACGATTTCCTCGTTGTCAATGTCAGCCTGCGTCACGACGTAACTGCCCTGACAGCTTAACACATCGCCGGGAGCCAGGGTCACTGGTGCAGCAGGGGCGCAAGTCAGCGCCGCCAGCATCGGATCATCGATGGTGACATTCGACAGCGTCTGGTTTCCGGTATTCTCGGCCTCGATCGTATAGGTGATCGTATCGCCCAGCCCCGCGCCCGAAAGCGGATCTGCAACCTTGTTGACGGTCAGCGCAGGCCCGGTGGCGGCGTTCACAAGAAGCGTATCCGTCGGCGACTGCACGGGCAGCGGCGTCGGGCTGGCAGGCGCGAAAATCGACGCGGCGCTGGCCACGTTCTGCACACCGCCCGCATCCAGATCGGCCTGCGTGACGGTGTAGGTTGCCTGACAGTCGACAACTGCGCCGGGCGCAAAAGTGACCGTACCGCCCTGACTGTCGAAACAGGTGACATCGCCGCTGATCGGGCTGATGACATCGTCCGAAACCACCACATCGCGTACGAAAGAGGCGTTGCCGGAATTGGTGACGCGGAAATTGTAGGTGATGACATCGCCGACCGCCTCAAAGGTCGGGGTGCCGGTCGATATACCCACAAGTGTCTTGTCGATGCTCAGCGCGGGGCTCGCGCCATCGGGAATCGTGACCGTATCGGGTGGCGAAATCACCGCCCCGCTGCTGGCGCGCGCGTTGTTGGTGGCAGAGCCAAGCGCAATGTCGTTCACGCCGATGGTGTAGCTGCCCGTACAGGTCAGCGTGTCGCCCGGAAGCAGGCCGCCAACCGGAAGTGCGGGGCAGGAAACCGACGGGATCAGGTTGTCCGCCACCGTAACGGGCGCGGTCAGTGTCTGGTTGCCCACGTTGGTGACGAGGTAGCTGTAGGTGATCGTATTGCCCAGGATGAAATCGGCTGGCGCAGATTGCGTCGTCGATTTGTCGACGGTCAGCGCCGGGGTGCGGGTTGACGGCACCGTCACGCTGTCAGTGTTGGTCGAGGTCAGCACAGGCGTCGCCTGCGGCCCGGTATAGGCCGATGCGGTGTTGGTCACGCCGCCCGCATCGATATCGGCCTGAACCGTCGTATAGCTACCACCCGTACAAGTCAGCGTCGCACCCGGCGCCAGGGGACCGGCCGGGCAGGTGATCCCCGCAGGTATCAAGCTATCGTCGATGCCGAACGGTCCCGTGATCGTGGTGTTGCCGGTATTGCGGATCACGAAATCATAGCTCAGCACCGTTCCGACCGCGCTGAAACTGGTGGGCGAAGCCGCAGAAAGCCGTTTATCGACAGTCATCGACGGAAGCTGGCCCAGCGGCACAACCGTCGGATCATTGTCACCGGTGCCCGTGCCGCTTTCGTCCGAAAGGTCGGTAACCGGATTGCCTTGCGGGTCGTCGCCGCTTGCTGTGGCCTGGTTCTGCACCTCGCCAGCGTCGATATCGGCCTGTGTAACGGGATAGGTTTCCGTGATCGAACTGCTGCCCCCCGGGGCAAGCGGACCGGGGATCGTGCCGACCAGAACCGGCGACATCATCGGATCGGTCACATCTATATTGCGCAGGGTGACCGTGCCGGTGTTGGTGACGGTAAAGATATAGGTCACGGTTTCCCCTGCATCGGGACGACCGTTGCCGTTGATGTCGTTGAAGGCCCCGGATTTTACCAGCGCCACACGCCCGTCGCCCGCCAGCGGGGTCGTCGTCGGCGTGTTGTTACCTGTCGTGCTGCCCGACGGATCGCTGACCGTGCCGCCGCCCGGTGTCGTGCCGGTGGCAGTCGCCTGGTTCACGACCTCGCCCGTGTCCATGTTGGTCTGGGTAATCGTGTAGCTGCCGGTGAACGTGGTGCTGTCGGTCGCGCCGGGGGCAAGGCTGGCAATCGGACCACCTGTCAGTGTCACGCCCGGCAAAGGATCGGCCAGCGTTATGGCCGACAGCGTGACGTTGCCGGTGTTTGTCACGGCAAAGGCATAGGTGATCGTGTCGCCCGCGTCGGTGCGGCCATTCGCGTTGGTATCGACAACGGCAGATGTCTTCACCAGCGCAATTCCGCCGCTTGCCGGAAGCGGGACGGTGGTCGGATCGTTCGATGCAGCAGTGGTCCCGCTTTCGTCGGACAGGTCGGTGACGGGATCGCCACCGGGATCATCACCGGTAACGGTGGCCTGGTTCGTCACCCCGCCGGTGTCGACATCATCCTGCGTCAGCGTATAGCTGGCCGTGAAGGTCGTGCTGTTCGCCGCGCCGGGAACAAGACTGGCAAGGGGGCCGCCCGAAACGACAATGCCGGGCAGCGGATCGGTGACCGAGATGTCGGTCAGCGTCACCGTACCGGTGTTCGTCACGGTAAAGGCATAGTCGATCCGGTCGCCCTCGTCCGCGCGGCCATTGCCATTCACATCGACAAAACTGCCGGTCTTGACCAGCGCGATGCGCGGGGTCTGCGCAAGCGGCACGACGGTCGGCGCGTCGTTGGTCGTGGCGCTGCCAGAGAGGTCACTGACAGTCCCGGCGGTCGGCGTGGTGCCTGTGGCGGTGGCCTGGTTCTGCACCTCACCTGTGTTCATGTCGGTCAGCGTGATCGTGTAGCTGCCGGTAAAGGTGGTGCTGTTCGTCGCTCCGGGTGCCAGCGTGGCAATGGGTCCACCGCTGAGCGTGATCCCCGGCAGGGGGTCGGCCAGCGTGATCCCGGTCAGCGTCACGTTGCCGGTATTGGTGACGGCAAAGGCATAGGTGATACGGTCACCGGCATCGGTCACGCCGTTGCCGTTCTGATCGACATAGGTTGCTGTCTTCACCAGCGCGATCCCCGGCGCCGCCGTGATCGGCACAGCCGTCGGATCGTTGTCGCCGGCACCCGTGCCGCTTTCGTCCGAAAGGTCGGTCACCGGATCGCCGCCCGGATCGTCGCCGCTGGCCGTCGCCTGGTTCGTCACCCCGCCTGCGTTCACCTCGGCCTGCGTCAGAACATGCGTCGCCGTAAAGGTCGTACTGTCGCTCGCCCCCGGCAGAAGGCTGGCCAGCGGCCCGCCCGAAACCGTGGTGCCCGGCAGCGGATCGGTGACCGAGATATCGGTCAGCGTCACGTTGCCGGTGTTCGTCACGGTGAAGGCATAGGTGATCGTGTCACCGGCATCCTGCCGCCCGTTGCCGTTGGTGTCGGCCAACACGCCCGTCTTCACCAGCGCGATCCCCGGCGCCGCCGTGATCGGCACCGCCGTCGGATCGTTGTCGCCAGCGCCCGTGCCGCTTTCGTCCGAAAGGTCGGTCACGGGGGTTCCGCCGGGTGTCGTCCCGGTTGCGGTCGCCTGATTTTCGACCTCACCGCCATTGATGTCGGTCTGGGTCAGCAGATAGCGCGCCGTAAAGGTCGTGCTGTCGGCTGCCCCGCTGGCGAGAGTGACAATCGGGCCACCGGAAATCACGATGCCCGGCAGCGGATCGCTGATCGTCACGTTGGTCAGAGTGGTTCCGCCGGTGTTGCTGACGGTAAAGGCATAATCGATGGCATCGCCAACATTGGCCACACCGTCGCCGTTCACATCGTCAAATGTCGCGGCCTTGATAAGGGCAATGGAGGACAGCAGGATCGTATTCGTGTCCGTGGCCGAGTTGTTGCCCGGCGTCGGGTCAGTGGTTCCCGCAGGCACCGCGATGCTGGCCGCGTTCGCCACACTGCCGCTGGTCGCCGTGACATTCGCCGCAATCGTGATCTGGTAGGTCTGGCCGGAGGCCAGCGCAGGCAGCGCGAAGCTGCCGCCCTCAAGCTGCGCCACCGTCGGCGCCGTCGTGCACTGACCGGGCGTCGCCGAACAGGCCACCGCCGTCTTCGTCAGACCCGTCGCCGCAGGATCGGACAGAACCGCCCCCGTCACCGCGCTCGGCCCGTTGTTCGTCACCGTCACCGTGTAGGTCGTCGCGGTTCCGCTGCCAATGCTGGCTACACCGTCAGTTTTGGTTACGGCGAAATCAGCCGTGGACCGGATCGGCACGGTTGCCGTGGTCTGGTTGTTCCCCGCCGTACCGTCAATTCCGCCGTTACGGTCGTTGTTCGCCCCGGTCTGACCGGTAAAAATCGCCTGCGTCGCCGTCGTGGCTACAGGAACCGTATAGCTGAACGTACAGACGACCCGGTTGTTCGGCGAGGTTTCCGAAAGTGCTGTCACCGGCACGGCAGGTGTGCAGGACAGGGCGCTGATGGTGCCGACATCGGCACTTGGTGCGCAGGTTGCGCCCCGTGCTGTATTCGGACCGGCATTGGTGCAGGTCAGCGTCAACCCGGTATAGGTTGTGCCAGGTACGATCTGTGCCGGAAGGCCTGACAGGACAGGCGACATGTCGGCGGTTTCGCCGGAGACAGAGACCATGAAGGCATCGCCCGACGTCGGGCCGGCGATAAAGATGGTATTGCCCGTCACGGGGTCGAAAACGCTAAAGTTCCATGGCGTATTGCTTGTCGAACGCAAGTACACACGAAGCGCCACTCGCGTCACAGATGTGCCGTTCACACGGATGGAACCGCAAGCAGCTGCGCCAGCCGAACAGCTAGCGCTCATCGAAGCTGCGCCATTGCTGATCTGGTCGCCTGAAACTGAAAATACGCCGTTGCCCGACAGCCTTGTGATGCTGGTCGCGCCGACAGACTGACCGGGAAGAAAATCAAACTCGGTCGAAAAGCCCTTGCTAGCGCCGCCGGTACCCGTGATCGAAATCACCCCGCCCATTGCCGAAAGGTGCACGACAGGGTTGGTCATCGGCTGGTTAAAGTCGATCAGCAGATCCGCCATCTGGTGCCGCCCCGTGGCAGAGGCATTGGCAAGCCGGAGCGGATAGGGCGAGGCGACGAAATAGCCGCCATAGTTGGTGACTGTGCCGATGCCCGTTCCCGCAGCGGCAGTAGCGGGGGACGTGAAATAGGCATTCGCAGGCGAGCCGATAGAACTAAGCGCGGCGTAATATGTGCCTGAAGTTCCGGCGGAACTGGCCTGCGTTCCCATAAAGACGGCCGTGCCGCTCGACACTTCGCTGGTCGGCATGGTGTATTGCTGGTTGGTCAGCGTGAATGTCGCAACGGGAACCGGCCCCGGGCTGACGCCTGCGAAGGATGTCCCTGTGGGGTTGTCGGAATTGTTCCGCATCGTGACCGTGTAGGTCGTCAGCGTCTGGCCCTTCGGCCCGGTCTGCGGCGTTCCCCCTGTCGAGTCGAACTCTATCGCCGATTGGGCAAGGGCCTGTCCGCCGCCAAGGGTCGCTCCTGCCAGCACGAGGGCACGCAAGGCATTCACGGTGGCGCGAAGGGCGCCGCTGGCTAAAGCACTCATTTGGGTATCCCGAGGACGATGGGGCTTGCTGCCGGTGACAGGGCTGCATTCGAGGCCGGCATCGGGAGAAAGCGCTGCATTTGCGCGCAGTCTCTGCGACGCCAAATTATCCGTTGCGCCGATCCAGCGAACGAAACCCATCATGCCATCCCTCAAAACACTGCTTTTTACTTGTCTTGAACAAAGGGTTACATGGCGACGAATCGTGCCAAAAGGGGAAACAACCACTTGAAGTTGAAACAAGGCCGCTGTTGCCAGACGGCTACATTCCGCCGATGAAATCGGCCGCCCCAACTTGTCATTCAGCAAACCCGCACGATTCACCGGCGCAAGAGGCATGGCAATTGCACAACTTTTGCGCGCATTTGCCGATGTCTCGGCGGTTGTCCGCGCGCGGATCAACCTTGTACCGATATGGTCAGCGCAGCCCCGTAAGATGCAGCAGAACACCGGCCAGTGCAGCACCACCCAGCACCCTGGCCATGCCCAGCTTCAGCCGGAACACCGCGAACAGGGCCAGAACGGCCAATGCCGCCGCCATCCAGTCGATGCTGGACAGCACCGGAACGTCCATCGACAGCGGCCCGGCACCGATCCTGCGCACCTGCCGCCACAGCGTCTGTATGGCGAACCAGATCGACAGGTTCAGGATCACCCCCACCACCGCTGCCGTCACCGTGGCAAGCGCCGCGCCCAATCTGCGGTTGCTGCGCAACCCTTCCATGAAAGGTGCGCCAAGGAAAATCCACGCAAAACAGGGCGCAAAGGTGACCCAGGTTGCCAGAAGCCCGCCCAGGGTACCCGCCAGCAGGGGCATGGCCCAGCCCGCCTCGCGCAGCGCGGCCATGAAGCCCACGAATTGCAGCACCATGATCAGCGGGCCGGGCGTGGTTTCCGCCATACCCAGACCATCCAGCATTTCACCCGGTTTCAGCCAGCCCAGCGATGTCACCGCTTCCTGCGCAACCCAGGCGAGCACCGCATAGGCACCGCCAAAGGTCAGCACTGCGAGCTTGGAAAAGAACAGGGCGATGTCGGTAAAGACATTGCCGGGCAGCAACAGCACCAGCAGACCGACAGGCAACAGCCACAGCATAAGCGCCGCAATTCCCGCGCGAAAGGCATGTGTCCTGTCTGCAGCGGTCATTTCGACCTCCTCGCCCAGCAGGCTGTCGGCCTCGGCCAGATGTGGCCCGGATTTCGGCCCGTGCCCGCCCCCCGGCTGAAAGGCAGTGGATCCCGCGCTGGCCCCGATCCAGCCGATCAGCGCGGCGGCGGCCACGATCACGGGAAAGGGCACATGAAAGGCAAAGATCGCGACGAAGGACGCCGCCGCGATGGCGACCATCGTCCGGTTCTTCAGCGCGCGGCTGCCCACCCGCACCACGGCTTGCAGGACAATGGCCAGAACGGCGGCCTTCAGGCCGAAGAACAGACCGGCGACGATGCCGACATCGCCCCAGATCGCATAGATCCAGCTGAGCGCCATGATCGCCACCACACCGGGCAGGATGAACAGAAGCCCCGCCACCAGCGCGCCCCTGACACCGTGCATCAGCCAGCCGATATAGGTGGCCAGTTGCTGCGCCTCCGGCCCCGGCAGCAACATGCAGAAGTTCAGCGCATGCAGGAACCGCCCGTCCCCCAGCCACTTCTTTTCCTCGACAAGGATGCGGTGCATCACCGCAATCTGTCCGGCAGGCCCTCCAAAGCTGAGTGCGGCAATGCGGGCCCATACCGGGACGGCTTCGCGCAAAGTGGGAAAGTCCGGTTTTGCCTCAGGGGTCATCTCGCGGGCTTTCCAGGGTTGGGCCAGTTGTGGGTTTCGTCGGTGGCATCGCGCGCCCATCGATAGAAGGCATCGTAAAGCGCCATGCCTGCCTCCAGCTGGGCCAGATCGTCCTGATACATCCGCGACAGCCCAAGCGATGCGGCCAGCAGGCCAGCCGCTTCCGGGGCAAGGTCGTGGCGCGCGGTATCGGCGCCGCGCACAATCAGCGCCAGCCGGTCCAGCGCCGGGTGCGAAATCCCGAAATCGGCGAGTAGTGCATCAAAGGTGCACAGATCGCCACGATGACTGAACGCCACCTCCTCGATGTCATAGGGCATGGCCCCCAACAGCGTGCCAACCTGCACCACCTCGGCCGGGGCGACATACAGGAACACGGCCTGCGGATCGATGAAGCGGCGGATCAGCCATGGACAGGCGATGCGGTCGATCTTGGGCCGGCTGCGCGTCACCCACAGGCTGCGGCCCTGTGTATCCCGCCCGGTAATCGCGCGCGGGTCAAATGTCGGAAGGCCAGCCGCCACCCAGGCCGCATGGCCGCCTTCCAGATATTCGGCCGCGATGCCCTGCTGCCGCAGCAGTGCCGCCACGCCCTGGCTGCGCCCATGCCCCTCGGCACAACTGATGACGACGGGACCGGTGAAGGCTGTGGCAACTTCCGCGATCCCGTCCGCAGTCATCGCGGCTTCGGGCAGGGCGCGGGCAGTGACGATCAGGCGCGGGTCGGTCTGCCGCAGCGCGTTGCGCCGCACATCAAGGATGACCGGAGCCTTCGGCGTTCCGATCAGTTTGGCAAGCTTGTCGACAGTAATGGCATCAGGCGCAGGCATGCGTTCGCTCCGCTTGTTCAGGGCTGGATGGGGTGAACGCGATCTTTGGCTGTCGCCTCGTGGGGAGGTCGCATCCCCATACTGCGGAAATCCCCCGACGCCCGCAGAATGTCAATCCCGGTCAGCTATGACGCGTCAGAAATTCCCTGACCTCGGCCTCGACCGGAATGGCCGGGACCGCGCCGGGGCGGGTGATCTGGATCGCAGCCGCCGCCATGGCAAACCGCAGCGCATCCGCCACCGTTTCCCCCAGATCGATCCGCGCCATGAATGCCCCCAGCGCGGTATCCCCCGCCCCGGTCGTGTCGACGGGCGTCACCTTGAAGGCGGGAACATGCAGGTCGATGCCGGGGGCCAGATAGCGCGCACCCCGCGCACCCATGGAAATCAGCAAAGCAAGCCCGGATGGCAGTCCGGTCGCCCCCAGTGCGTCGGTCAGTTGCGCATGTTCGATTTCGTTCACCGAAAGCAGGTCAAGATCGGCCAGCAGGGGCAGCACTGCCACGGCCTCGAACGGGGCAGCGGCAAGCGCAACCTTCACCCCGTGCCGGCGCGCGGCAGAAATCGCCGCAGGATTGCCGTTGGTTTCGTTCTGCATCAGCAGCCAGTCGCCCGCTGACAGGCCCGAAATGACCCGGTCGATGTTGGGGACAGTCATCTGCCGGTTTGCCCCCGGGTCCAGAACGATCAGGTTTTCACCTGCATCGTCGACCAGGATCAGCGCACTGCCGGTTTCGACACCGGCCAGCCGTTCCAGTGCCGACAGGTCAAGCCCCAGCTTGCCAAGCGCATCCAGCATCGCGACATCATCACCGCCAATCGCGCCCAGATGCACCACCCGCCCGCCCGAGCGCAGGATGGCGACCGACTGGTTCAACCCCTTGCCGCCCAGTCCGACCGCAGCCGACCGTGCCGACAGCGTTTCCCCCGGCGCAGGGAAATGCGGCACGCGATAGATCCGGTCCCAGTTGATCGACCCGACATTGACGATGGTCATCCGTCACCCCCGCGTAAAGCGCCCGACACAAGACTTGCGCCAATGCCGGGCAAAGGGCAACCGAGGTCAGTCTTCTTCCCCCGCCATCTGCGACAGGATTTCACCCTTGCCGCGCAGGCGCAGCAGCATCGGCACCAACAATGCAAGCGCCGCAAGGATCAACAGACCGGCAGAGAGAGGCGTTGACACCAGCGTCGTCCAGTCGCCCTGGCTGATCGACAGCGCACGACGAAGCTGCATTTCCGCCATAGGGCCAAGGATCAGCCCGACCACAACCGGCGCAATCGGATAACCGTAAAGCCGCATCAGATAGCCCATGACACCAAATATCAGCAGCATCGACAGTTCGACAGGCGATGGATTCACACCGATGGTACCAAGGGTGGCAAACAGCAGAATGCCCGCATAAAGCCAATGGCGCGGGATGGTCAGCAGCTTTACCCACAGCCGGATCATCGGCAGGTTCAGCACCAGAAGCATGAAATTGGCGATCAGCAGGCTGGCAATCAGCCCCCAGACCAGTTGCGGAGAAGTGGCAAACAGCAGCGGCCCCGGTTGCAGCCCGAATTGCTGGAACCCCGCCAGCATGATCGCTGCCGTTGCCGTGGTGGGCAGGCCCAGCGTCAGCAGCGGAACCAGCGTTCCGGCGGCGGCGGCATTGTTCGCCGCTTCCGGGCCCGCCACGCCCTCAATCGCGCCATGGCCGAATTCCTCGGGGTGCTTCGACATACGCTTTTCTGTGCCGTAGGACAGGAAGCTGGCAATATCCGCACCACCCGCCGGCATCGCCCCGATGGGAAAACCTATGGCGGTGCCGCGCAGCCACGGCTTCCATGACCGTGCCCAATCCGTGCGGGTCATGCGGACCGACCCGCTGATC
>JBOFCO010000073.1:0-13284 GCA_051646105.1 Paracoccaceae bacterium | reverse complement strand
CCTGGTTCTTCAGGTTATCGGCCACGTCCTCGGTCTTGAAGGCAACATTGTAGGTGTAGAAATAGGCAAAGAACACGATCATCGCCACGAAGAACAAAAGATACAGCGGCTGACCCGGCCCGAAATAGGCAAGGATCGTCGACATCACCGGGCCGGTCTGGTTGCCCGAGAAGGTCGCAATCGTGGTCGGCAGCAGCAGCAGCGAGGAAGCGAAGATCGCCGGGATCACACCCGAAGGGTTGACCTTGATCGGCAGGTGGCTTGAACCGCCGTCATAGACCTTCATCCCGACCTGACGGCGCGGATACTGGATATGAATCTTGCGCAATGCGCGTTCCATGAACACCACAAAGGCTATGACCGCGATCACCATCGCGATCACTCCGACAATCACCGCCGCATGCAGTTCACCGCTGCGGCCCTGGCTGAGGAACTGCGCAATAGCGGCGGGAACCTCGGCCAGAATGCCGACGAAGATGATCAGGGAAATGCCGTTGCCGATGCCGCGGGCCGTGATCTGTTCGCCCAGCCACATCAGGAACATCGTGCCGCCAACCAGCGTGATGACGCAGGCCAGCTGGAAATACAGGCCGGGGCTGTGTGCCAGCCCGCCCGCCTCAAGGCTTTTCGCCAGCCCATAGGCCTGGAAGGTGGCCAGAAACACCGTGGCATAGCGCGTGTACTGGTTCAGCTTGCGCCGCCCCAGTTCGCCTTCCTTTTTCAGGCTTTCCAGCGGTTTCCACATCGCGCCCAGAAGCTGCACGATGATCGATGCCGAAATATAGGGCATGATCCCCAGCGCAAAGATACCCATCCGCCCCAGCGCACCGCCGGTGAACATGGTCAGGATGCCACCCAGCCCCGCCGCCGCATCTTCCATGAAGTTGCGAAGCGCCGCACCGTCGATGCCCGGAACCGGGATATAGGTTCCCAGCCGATAGACGATCAGCAGACCGATGGTGAAGAAAATCCGGCTCCGAAGATCGGTTGCCTTGCCCAGCGAACCCCAGCTGAGGTTCGCGGCCATTTGCTCTGCAGCAGATGCCATGCACGTCTCTTTTCAAGAACAGCGCCGCCAGACCGGTTTCCGGTCGGCGGCGCGGGAAAACCTGTGCTTATGTAAGCGGCGCGCACGCCGCCCACAACTGCTTATTCAGCCGCAGCCGCAGCAGGTGCCGCAACGGTGAGCGTGCCACCCGCCTGTTCGACCGCCGCAATCGCCGGGGCCGAGGCGCCGGTGACGGTGATCTTCAGCTTGGACGTGACTTCGCCCTTGGCCAGAACGCGGATACCATCCAGCTTGCGGCGGGTCACACCGGCGGCGATGATCGCATCTTCGGTGATTTCCGCTTTCGCGTCCAGCTTGCCCGCATCGACGAATTTCTGGATCAGGCCCAGGTTCACCACGGCGTAATGCTTCTGGTTCGGCTTGGTGAAGCCACGCTTGGGCAGGCGCCGGTAGAGCGGCATCTGACCGCCTTCATAGCCGCCCAGTGCCACGCCGGAACGCGAGGTCTGGCCCTTGATACCGCGGCCAGCGGTCTTGCCCTTGCCGGAGCCGGGGCCACGCGCCACGCGCTTTTTCTTGCGGGCAGCACCTTCGTTGTCGCGAAGTTCGTTCAGTTTCATGTCGCTTCTCCTTGCCGGATGCGGCCCCCAGCGACGGGAGCGGCCGACCACGGCGTTTCTTGTTGTGAGTCGTGGCGGTAAGGGCCACCGGGGGCGTATAAGGGAACGGGCGGCGTGGGGCAAGGGTGTTGACAGATGCGTGCATTGGAGAATGCCAAGTCTTCCAATATTTTTGTCGTGACTGATGACGGCAGACAACAAAAAGCTCAGGAGCTAAAACATGGCGAACGATCAAGTCCTTATGTGGAGGGATAAAATTTACGCCATTTGGAGACAAGTAGAAAGCAAGCCATCGCATATAGTGGCGTTGGTTTTTCCTACCACTGATCGCTTTCACGCATTCTGCGCCTCCAAAGACTGGATACAGGACACAGGCGAGGCAATCTTGGTTCATAGGCGAAAGGGATTCACGTCCAATGTATATGCGGCCTATGTAGAGTTTTTGGGAGTTATGCAGGGTCTGTATGTTCAACAGGATGCAATCGCGGAACTTTACTTTGCATTGACCGGAACGCCGAGAAAGTCTTTCTCGGCTGGTCCCGCTTGGGACAAGATGCGCGAATTCCGAAACCTATCCTCCGGCCACCCAACCAACAAAACCATCGGTGCGGTGAAAGGTAGGATATCCGTTCCGAGGCAAAAAATGTCATACGAGCGGGTTGAGATGATGTTTTATCCCAAAAGCGGTCGTCACAAACATATGGAGATCAACTTGGGCAAAATGATCGACGATTATGACGAGGAGGCCGGAAGCGAAATGCGCAAGTTATACGAGTTTCTTGAGAAGAAACTCGGCGAGATCCAAGCCTAGCATTTTCACGCGTCGTAGGGCAGGTGAAACCCACCAACCCTACGCCACTCGTCTGGACAGGTGGGTTGTCACCTACCCTACATGGCAGCTAACTCAAGCCCCCTTCGGCCAGACGAAATCCGGGCGCAGGCTGTCATAGACCGGCCTGCCGTCATGCGGCTTTTCATAGCCCTTCGATTCATCCCAGAACGCATGATAGGTCGCCGCCGGGAAACTGGCGTCGTCATAGCCCATCACATTCGGCACGGCGACGCGGATACGCTTCTGTTTGTCGTCCAGCATGATCGCCGCCCCGCAATCGGTGCAGACGCAGATTTCCAGCGGGCCGTCGGGATTGTTGGCGTTGAAGGGCACCCGCTTCAGCTTTTCCGGGTGGTCCACATTCAGGTCGCCGTAGTTGAAAAAGGCGACATGCGTGGTCTGCTGTCCGGTGACCGCCTTGCACACATTGCAATGGCAAACGTGATTGTCGATCGGGCCGCTTTTCGCCGTGACATGCACATGCGCGCAACCGCCGCTAAGCTGGGCTGACATTCCTTCCTCCTCCGTTGCCCCCGCGCTTCGGTTCTGCGCGGCGGGTCAGGATCAGGCTAGCACGGATGGCCCAAAGGAAAAACGCCCCCAAGAGTATGAGGGCGTTTCAGACTTTCGGTTGAGTTTTCGCGGGATCAGCCGCGTTCCTCGACGATCTTCACAAGATGGCTGATCTTGTTGACCATGCCGCGCACCGCAGGCGTGTCTTCCAGTTCGCGCGTGCGATTCAGCTTGTTCAGGCCCAGGCCTTTCAGCGTCTGGGTCTGGATTTCAGGGCGGCGGATCGCAGATGCGACCTGCTTCACCACGATGGTCTTCTTCGCCATGATCAGGCCTCCACCGTTTCAGCTTCGGGCTTTTTCAGGATGTCGGCCACCTTCTTGCCGCGGCGCTGCGCGACCTGACGGGGGCTGGATTCCTGTTTCAGTCCGTCGATGGTCGCACGGATCATGTTGTAGGGGTTCTGCGACCCCAGCGACTTTGCCACCACATCCTGCACGCCCAGCATTTCGAACACGGCGCGCATCGGACCACCGGCGATGATGCCGGTCCCCGCAACAGCGGTCCGCATCACGACCTTGCCCGCCCCGTGACGCCCTTCGGTATCATGGTGCAGGGTCCGGCCATCGCGCAGGGCAACACGGATCATCTGGCGCTTGGCCTGCTCCGTCGCCTTGCGTATCGCTTCCGGCACTTCCTTGGCCTTGCCCTTGCCAAAGCCCACGCGGCCGCGCTGGTCGCCCACGACCACCAGTGCGGCAAAGCCAAAGCGCTTGCCGCCCTTCACGGTCTTGGACACACGGTTGATCGCCACGAGACGATCGGCGAATTCCGGGGTTTCCTCGCGGCTTTCGCGGCGATCCCGGCGGTTTTCACGTTCTGCCATCATCGTCTCCTTAGAACTTCAGGCCGCCTTCACGGGCAGCATCGGCCAAAGCCTTGATCTTCCCGTGAAAGAGGAAACCGCCGCGGTCGAAGTATACTTCTTCCACCCCGGCCTTCTTGGCGCGCTCGGCAATGGCCGCGCCGACCTTGGTCGCCGCTTCCACATTGTTCTTGCCGACCACACCCAGCGCCTTTTCCAGCGACGATGCTGCGGCGATGGTCACGCCTTTCACATCGTCGATCAGTTGCACGCTGATGTTTTTCGACGACCGGTGCACCGACAGGCGCGCGCGCCCGTTGGCCATCGACCGCAGTTTGTTCCGGACGCGCAGGCGGCGCTTGAGGAACAGCTCTCTCTTGTTGTTCGCCATGATGCGCCCCTTACTTCTTCTTGCCTTCCTTACGGAAGATGAATTCGCCCTTGTAGCGGATGCCCTTGCCCTTGTACGGCTCTGGCCCGCGCCATTCGCGGATGTTTGCTGCGACCTGCCCGACCAGTTGCTGGTCGATGCCCTCGATGACGATTTCGGTCTGCTTCGGGGTCGTGACGGTCACGCCCTTCGGCACATCGAAGTTCACTTCGTGGCTGTAGCCCAGCGACAGTTTCAGGACATTGCCCTGGATCGCGGCACGGTAACCAACGCCCTGGATTTCAAGCTCTTTCTTGAAACCTTCGGTGACGCCGGTAACCAGGTTTGCAACCATCGACCGCGACAGGCCCCACTGCGAACGGGCCTGTTTGGAGGTTCCGCGCGGCGTGACGGTCACGGAACCGTCGGCCATGGCGATGGTCACATCGTCGGTCGCGGTAAAGCTGCGGGTGCCTTTCGGCCCCTTCACTTCCACGGTCTGCCCCGAGATGGAGGCGGTAACCCCCTTCGGCAGCTCGACCGGTTTCTTGCCAATACGAGACATCGCGCCCTCCTCAGAATACGGTGCAGAGCACTTCACCGCCAACATTGGCGGATCGTGCGGCTGCATCGGACATGACGCCTTTCGGCGTGGACACGATCGAAACGCCAAGCCCGTTACGGACAGAAGGGATTTCCTTCACGCCCATATAGACACGGCGGCCCGGCTTCGAGACACGCTTGATCTCGCGGATCACCGGCGTGCCTTCGTAGTATTTCAGGCTGATTTCGATCTCGGGAAGGCCATCGGTGCTTTCCACTTTTTCGTAACCGCGGATATAGCCCTCACCCGCCAGCACATCCAGCACCCACGCACGCAGCTTGGAGGCCGGGGTGCGCACGGTGGACTTGCCGCGCATCTGCGCGTTGCGGATGCGGGTCAGCATATCGCCAAGAGGATCGTTCATCGACATATCCGTTCCCCCTTACCAGCTCGACTTGACCATGCCGGGGATCCGGCCGAACGAGGCCAGATCGCGCAGCATGATGCGCGAGAGTTTCAGTTTGCGGTAATACGCATGCGGGCGGCCGGTCAGCTGGCAGCGGTTGTGCAGGCGCGTTGCCGACGAATTGCGCGGCAGTTCGGCAAGCTTCAGCGTCGCCTTGAACCGCTCTTCAACGGGGCGGGACTGATCGGCCACCAGCGTTTTCAGACGGGCACGCTTGGCCGCATACTGCTTGACCAGGCGGGCACGCTTTACCTCGCGTTCGATCATAGACTTCTTAGCCATTGTCTTCTCTCCTCCCGCGCGTCACGAGTTGAAGGGCATGTTGAAAAGCTTCAACAGCGCCTTGGCTTCCGCATCTTTCTTCGCGGTGGTGCAGATGATGATGTCCATCCCCAGAATTTCATCGACCTTGTCGAATTCGATTTCCGGGAACACGATGTGTTCCTTCAGGCCCATCGCATAGTTGCCGCGGCCGTCGAAAGACGTGCCTTTCACGCCGCGGAAGTCGCGAACGCGGGGCAGTGCGATGTTGATCAGGCGATCCAGGAATTCGTACATGCGGTCGCCGCGCAGCGTGACCTTGCAGCCCAGCGGCATTTCTTCCCGCACGCGGAAACCTGCGATGGATTGCTTGGCCTTGGTGATGACCGCCTTCTGGCCGGCGATCAGCGTCAGCTCTTCCGCCGCGCCCTTCACCTTCTTGGTGTCTTTCACCGCCTCGCCGACGCCCATGTTCAGCACGATCTTGTCGAGCCGGGGGATCTGCATGTCGTTCGTGAAACCGAACTCTTCCTTCAGCGCCGCACGGATGCGGGCCTTGTAATCGGCTTTCAGCCGCGGGGTATAGGTTGCCTGGTCAAGCATCAGATCGCCTCGCCGGTGGTCTTGGCGAAACGCACCTTCTTGTCGCCGTCCATGCGGAAGCCGACGCGGGTGGGTTTGCCGTTCTTGTCAAGGATCGCCAGGTTCGACAGGTCGATCGGCATCGCTTTCGGGATGCGCCCGCCCTGGCTGCCTTGCGACTGCTTGGTGTGGCGGATGGCCATGTTGACGCCATCGACAACGGCCTTGTTGTCCTTGGGCATGACGGCGGAAATCTCGCCCTGCTTGCCCTTGTCCTTGCCGGTCAGCACGACAACCTTGTCGCCCTTTTTAAGCTTCGCAGCCATCAGAGCACCTCCGGGGCAAGCGAGATGATTTTCATGAAGTTCTTGGCGCGCAGCTCGCGCACGACCGGCCCGAAGATACGGGTGCCGACCGGTTCGCCCTGGTTGTTCAGGATGACGGCGGCGTTGCGGTCAAAGCGGATGGAAGTGCCGTCTTCGCGACGGACTTCCTTGGCGGTGCGCACGACGACGGCCTTGCGCACATCGCCCTTTTTCACACGGCCTTTCGGAATGGCTTCCTTGACGGACACCACGATGATGTCGCCAACGGATGCATAACGGCGGTGCGAACCGCCCAGAACCTTGATGCACTGCACCCGGCGTGCGCCGGAGTTGTCAGCAACATCCAGATTGGTCTGCATCTGGATCATTTGGTTTCTCCCGACCTTTGGGAACCGCGTCTGGTCCCAGGGTTTCGATCAAACCGGAAAGAGGGATCAAGCCGAAGCTTCGACCACCACCGTCCAGCGTTTCGTCTTCGAGATCGGCGCGCATTCTTCAATACGCACGGTATCGCCGACCTTGAATTTGTTCTCCGCGTCATGCGCCCGGTATTTCTTGGACTTGCGGATGGTTTTTTGCAGCAGCGGATGCTTGAAACGGCGCTCGACCAGAACCGTGATGGTCTGTTCGTTCTTGTCCGAGGTCACGGTGCCTTGCAGGATGCGTTTGGGCATGGCTAAGGCTCCTCAGTTCGCCGCCGCTTCAGCGGCTTTTTGATTCAGAACGGTCATGATCCGCGCGACATCGCGGCGAACCTGACGGATGCGGGCGGTGCTTTCCAGCTGCCCGGTCGCCTGACGGAAGCGCAGGTTGAACGCTTCTTTCTTCAGGGCGACCAGTTCCTCGCGGAGCTGATCGGGGGTCTTCGATTTCTGGTCCTTGGCGGCCATAAGCCTTGTCCTTTGTCAATCACCGAAGTGCCCCTGCCCGTTCGCAGGGTAACACTGAACCCGGTGGATCAATGAAAGCCGGCGATTCCGAGTCACCCCGGAACCGTGGATGGGTTCCTATAGGGGGTGCGGGGCATTAGGGCAAGGGGGGATGTGGGGCAGATTGTTTCTGTGCGCCAGTTCACTGTCGACTTTTGTTGACATCAATGTAGCCCCGTGAAGCATGTTTACAGTGCAGAATAGGCCATTCGGGGTTGCAACATGCGCTATGATCTTGCCGTTCTGTTAGAAAACTCCGTGGCTAAAGATGTCCACGCCGAAGCGGTCACGTGCCGCGGTCGGTCAGCGTTAAGATTGGTTCTGAGCGAACGCGCCCGCAACGGAACCTATGGGATCGACTATGTCGACGCACCAACATTTTTACTCGCCCCGATTGCATTTTTGAACGGTACAATCGAGGTGAATGTTCTCGCCCGACTGCTTCCCGACGCGCCCGACTATGCACGGGGCTTCATTGGTCTGGCATATCGGATAACCGAGGACGTGCAGGCATTTGAGGCAGTCTACCTTAGACCGGAGAATGGGTTGAAAGTGCGCCCACCAGTACCGCGCGACAAGCGCGCTGCACAATATTACGCCTATCCGGACTGGAAGTTTGATCGCTTGCGCGCCGCGGAGCCGGACGGCCCTTACGAAGCGAGCGCAGATATCGGACCCGACGAGTGGATAACGCTTCGATTGGAGGCAAAGGATTACGCACTTACTGCATTCGTGAATGATCGGATCGTTTTGGAGGTGCCCCGCACGAAAGCTGCACCCAAGGCAGGCGGAATTGGGCTTTGGGTTGATATTGGTACCGAAGGGTTTTTCTCTGATCTTTTGGTGGAGCCGAAGTAGGCGCCATTTATCAAACAGGGCTGTAACAGGAACCCGCCCACGGATCACAAGCATCAAATAGAATAAGCGCGCCCGAAAGCGCGCTCACCCTATTTCAGCAGCTCGGGGTCCGCCCCGCCGCTTACCAGTCTTCGCGCGCCACGACCCGTGTCGTCACCGGCAGCTTCATCGCGCCAAGGCGCAGGGCCTCGCGGGCGATGTCTTCGTTTACGCCGTCGATCTCGAACATGATCCGGCCCGGTTTCACCTTGGCCGCCCAGTAATCGACCGATCCCTTGCCCTTGCCCATACGGACTTCGGTGGGTTTCGACGACACCGGAACATCCGGGAAAATCCGGATCCAGACCCGGCCCTGACGCTTCATGTGGCGGGTGATCGCGCGGCGGGCCGCTTCGATCTGGCGTGCTGTCACACGCTCCGGCTCTGTCGCTTTCAGGCCGAAACCGCCGAAGTTCAGGTCGGAACCGCCCTTGGCTTCCCCGTGGATGCGGCCTTTGTGCTGTTTGCGGAACTTGGTCCGTTTAGGTTGCAGCATCTTCGTTCACTCCTGTCAGCGCGCGTCGCGGCGGTCATCGCGCCGATCATCCCGGCGCGCCGGGCGCGGCCCGGGGGCGTCCTGGCTGTCGGACTGGCGACGGTCATGGGCCTGCGGATCATGTTCCATGATCTCGCCCTTGAAGATCCAGACCTTGACACCGATGATGCCATAGGCGGTCAGCGCTTCATGCGTTGCATAGTCGATATCGGCGCGCAGGGTGTGCAGCGGCACACGGCCTTCGCGGTACCATTCGGTGCGCGCGATTTCCGCGCCGCCCAGACGGCCCGACACGTTCACCCGGATACCCAGCGCACCCATGCGCATCGCATTCTGCACGGCGCGCTTCATGGCACGGCGGAAGGACACGCGGCGTTCAAGCTGCTGGGTGATCGATTCCGCAACAAGCTGCGAATCCAGTTCCGGCTTGCGCACCTCGACGATGTTCAGGTGCAGTTCCGACTTGGTCATGTTGGCAAGTTTCTTGCGCAGCGTTTCGATATCCGCGCCTTTCTTGCCGATGATCACGCCGGGGCGTGCGGTGTGCACCGTCACGCGGCACTTCTTGTGCGGGCGCTCGATGATGACCTTGGAAACGCCGGCCTGCTTGCATTCTTCCTGAATGAACTCGCGCATCTTCAGGTCTTCAAGAAGCAAATTGCCGTAATCCTTCGATTCCGCAAACCAGCGGCTGTCCCAGGTGCGGTTGACCTGCAGACGCATCCCGATCGGGTTGACCTTCTGACCCATTACGCTTTCTCCCCGGCTGCTGCGGCTTCGACCTGCCGGACCTTGATGGTCAGTTCGCTGAACGGTTTCATGATCTTGCCAAAGCGGCCCCGTGCCCGCGGACGGCCGCGCTTCAGCGTCAGGTTCTTGCCGACATAGGCTTCGGCCACAACCAGTTCGTCCACGTCAAGACCATGGTTGTTTTCGGCATTTGCAATCGCGGATTGCAGGCACTTGCGAACGTCGTCGCTGATCCGCTTCTTCGAGAAGGTCAGATCGGTCAGTGCTTTTTCCACCTTCTTGCCACGGATCAGGCCCGCAACCAGGTTCAGCTTCTGCGGCGAGATGCGCAGCATCTTCAGCTTTGCCATCGCCTCGTTGTCCGCCACGCGGCGCGGATTTTTTTCCTTGCTCATGGCTTACTTCCTTTTGGCTTTCTTGTCGGCCGCATGGCCGTAATAGGTCCGCGTCGGCGAGTATTCACCAAACTTCTGGCCGATCATCTCTTCGGTCACATTGACCGGAATGTGCTTGTGGCCGTTGTAGACGCCAAAGGTCAGCCCTACGAACTGCGGCAGGATCGTCGAACGCCGGGACCAGATCTTGATCACGTCGTTGCGGGTGCCTTCTTTCGCCTTCTCGGCCTTTTTCAACACATAGGCGTCGACAAACGGGCCCTTCCAAACTGAACGTCCCATGGATCAGCGCCCCTTCTTCGCGTTGCGGCGGCGAACGATGTACTTGTCGGTCGCCTTGTTCGAGCGGGTCTTTTTGCCCTTGGTATCCTTGCCCCACGGGGTGACCGGCGTCCGGCCACCGCTGGTGCGGCCTTCACCGCCGCCATGCGGGTGATCGATCGGGTTCATGGCCACACCACGCACCGTCGGGCGGATGCCCATGTGGCGCTTGCGACCGGCCTTGCCGAGGTTCTGGTTCGAATTGTCGGGGTTCGACACGGCGCCGACGGTGGCCATGCATTCCTGACGCACCATCCGCAGTTCGCCAGAAGACAGGCGGATCTGCGCATAGCCGCCATCACGGCCGACGAACTGGGCATAGGTGCCCGCGGCACGCGCCAGCTGGCCGCCCTTGCCGGGCTTCAGCTCGACATTGTGGACGATCGTCCCGATCGGCATGCCCGAAAACGGCATGGCATTGCCTGGCTTCACGTCGGTCTTGGCGCCAGCGATCACCTGATCGCCAACGGCCAGACGCTGCGGCGCCAGGATGTAGTTCAGCGTGCCGTCTTCATACTTGACCAGCGCGATAAAGGCGGTGCGGTTCGGATCGTATTCGATCCGCTCGACGATTGCCGCCATGTCCATCTTGGTGCGCTTGAAATCGACGATGCGATAAAGACGCTTCGCGCCACCGCCCTTGTGAAAGGTGGTGATCCGTCCGGTGTTGTTGCGGCCGCCGTTCTTGGTCAACCCCTGGGTAAGGGATTTGACCGGACGGCCTTTCCACAGCTCCGAACGGTCGATCAGAACCAACCCGCGTTGGCCAGGCGTCGTCGGCTTATACGACTTGAGTGCCATGCTTTCTGTCTTCCGTCAGCTTTGGGAGTTTCCTGCAAAATGCGGGATCACCCGGTTTCGTAAATGATCTGCGGCCCCGAACAGACCCGGGGCCGCAAGATTCGTCGCGTCTTATCAGAGGCCCGTCGACACGTCGATGGTGTTTCCCTCTTCGAGGGTCACATAGGCCTTCTTGCGGTCGTTGCGCACGCCGGGACGGCCACGGAACTTCTTGACCTTGCCCTTGGTTACGGTGGTGTTCACCGCCTTGACCTTCACACCGAACACCGCCTCGACCGCTTCCTTGATCTGCGGCTTGTTGGCGTCGATGGCCACCTCGAACACGACGGCATTGTTTTCCGAAGCCATGGTCGCCTTTTCGGTGACGATCGGCTTGCGGATCACATCGTAGTGCTCGGGCTTCACAGCCGTTACAGGTGCCTTGCTCATTTCAGACGAGCCTCCAGCGCTTCGATCCCGGCCTTGGTGATGACAAGCGTGTCACGGCGCAGGATATCATAGACGTTCGCGCCCATCGTCGGCAGTACATCGACGCCTTCGATGTTGCGCGCGGCCATGGCGAAGTTCGCATCAACGGCAGCGCCGTCGATGATCAGAACCCGCTTCCAGCCCAGATCGCGCACGGCCTTGGCCAGAACCGAGGTCTTGGCATCCTTCAGCGCAGCGCTATCCAGAACAACGAGATTGCCCGAAGCAGCCTTCGCCGACAGCGCGTGCTTCAGACCCAGCGCCCGGAACTTCTTGGGCAGGTCATGGGCGTGGCTGCGCGGGGTTGGCCCCTTGTAGGTACCGCCGTGGCGGAAGATCGGGGCGCCCTTGTCGCCGTGACGGGCACCGCCGGTGCCCTTCTGCTTGTAGATCTTCTTGGTCGAATACGAAACTTCCGACCGGCCTTTTACCTTGTGCGTTCCCGCCTGGGCGCGGGCGCGCTGCCAGCGCACCACGCGGTGCAGGATGTCGGCACGCGGTTCCAGCCCGAAGATCGCATCGTCGAGTTCGACCGAGCCCGCCTTGCCGGCGTCAAGCTTGATGACATCAGCCTTCATTGGACTCTTCCCCTTCCGAAGCAGCCGGGGCCTGCGTGGCCTCGGTCGCCTTCTGCGCCGATTTCAGCGCCGCAGGCAGGGCCACGTTCTTCGGCAGCTCTTTCTTGACGGCATCCTTGATGGTGACCCAGCCGCCCTTGGTGCCGGGCACCGCGCCCTTGATCATGATCAGGCCGCGGTCGGCATCGGTGCGCACGACCTGCAGGTTCTGCGTGGTCACACGTACGGCGCCCAGATGGCCAGCCATCTTCTTGCCCTTGAACACCTTGCCGGGATCCTGGCACTGGCCGGTCGAGCCATGCGAACGGTGCGAAACCGACACACCGTGGCTGGCCCGCAGACCGCCGAAGTTGTGACGCTTCATCGCACCGGCAAAGCCCTTGCCGGTCGAGGTGCCCGCGATATCCACATACTGACCGGCGAAGTAATGGTCAGCGGTGATTTCCTCGCCCACGCCGATCAGATTGTCGGGCGACACGCGGAATTCGGCAATCTTGCGCTTGGGCGCAACATTGGCGGCGGCGAAATGGCCGCGCATGGCGGCGGTGGTCCGCTTGGCCTTGGCCGTGCCCGCGCCAAGCTGAACGGCGGTATAGCCATCCCGCTCGGCCGTGCGCTGTGCCACGACCTGCAGATTGTCGAGTTGAAGCACGGTCACCGGCACCTGCCGTCCGTCCTCCATGAACAGCCGGGTCATGCCCAGCTTCTTGGCGATCACTCCAGAGCGCAACATCGTCATGCTCTCCTTAAACCTTGATCTCGACATCCACGCCGGCGGCGAGGTCGAGCTTCATCAGCGCGTCCACCGTCTGCGGGGTCGGGTCCACGATGTCGAGCAGACGCTTGTGGGTACGGATTTCCCACTGGTCGCGCGACTTCTTGTCGATATGCGGCCCACGGAGAACCGTGAACTTCTCGATCTTGTTCGGCAGCGGAATCGGGCCGCGCACCTGCGCGCCGGTCCGTTTGGCCGTGTTCACGATTTCCTGCGTGCTGACATCCAGAACGCGGTAATCGAAGGCCTTGAGCCGGATACGGATAGTCTGGCTTTGCATTTTCATGCCCTTCGGTTGACAGGACGGGCATCACTGCCCGTCCGTTGCGTCTGGTTACGCGATGATCTTTGAAACGACGCCTGCGCCGACGGTTCTTCCGCCTTCGCGGATGGCGAAGCGCAGCTTTTCTTCCATGGCGATCGGGGCGATCAGCTCGACCTCGAACTTCAGGTTGTCGCCCGGCATCACCATTTCCGTGCCTTCCG
>JBOFCO010000173.1:0-8701 GCA_051646105.1 Paracoccaceae bacterium | reverse complement strand
GCGGGCCTGCGCGGCACTACCCCGTTGGATCGGCCTGGCCGGTTGGCATCAGGCCGCTTGATCCCCGATCCGGGCGATGGTTTCATCCCGGCCCAGAACCAGCATCATGTCGAACACACTGGGCGAGGTGCTTCGCCCCGCGAGGGCGGCACGCAGCGGGGCGGCCAGTTTGCCCAGTCCCATCCCATGGGCCTCGGCCACACCGGCGACCGCTGTTTCCAGCGCCTCACGATCCCAGCTAGCATTTTGCAGGTGCGGCGTCAATTCTTTCAGTATACCACGGGATACCGGATCAAGCGCCTGCAAAGCTTTCTCATCAGGCGTCACCGGGCGGCCAATCAGCGCAAAATTCGCTTTATCTCCAAGATCTTGCAACGTCTTTGCCCGTGCTTTCACTTCCGGCATCGCTTTGAGCAATCGATCTTGCTGCATTTGCGAAATGGGCTGCTCCCCCGCCGCGTCCCGATATGCCAGATATTCGGCCATCAGATCGGAATCATTTGTCGCGGCGATATGCTGGCCGCTGATGTTTTCCAGCTTTTTGAAATCAAGCCGGGCCGGCGCGCGGCCGATTCCGGACAGGTCGAACCACTCCTTCGCCTGCGCGTCGGTAAAGAATTCGTCATCGCCATGGCTCCAACCCAGCCGGGCCAGATAGTTGCGCAGACCGGCGGCGGGATAGCCCATCGCCTGATATTCCTCCAGGCCCACAGCGCCGTGCCGCTTCGACAGTTTCTTGCCATCGATGCCGTGAATCAGCGGGATATGTGCCCAGACCGGCACATCCCAACCCATCGCTTGATAAATCTGGGTCTGCCGGGCGGCGTTGTTCAGATGATCGTCGCCCCGGATGACATGGGTTACGCCCATGTCGTGATCATCCACAACCACGGCATGCATATATGTAGGCGTCCCGTCCGAGCGCAGCAAAACCATGTCATCAAGCTGATCGTTGCCGAATGTAACCCGGCCCTGCACGGCGTCCTCTATCACAGTCTGACCTTCGCGCGGGGCTTTCAGGCGGATGACAAAGGGCAGATCGGGATGTGTGGCAGGATCAGCATCACGCCAGGGGCTTTGAAACAGGGTTGATCGTCCTTCGGCCCGCGCTGTCTCGCGGAACGCCTCGATTTCCTGCTGTGTGCAGAAACATTTGTAGGCTGCACCACGTGCCAGCATTTCACGCGCGACATCCGCATGACGGTGGCGCTGCTCGAACTGGCTGACCGCCTCGCCATCCCAATCCAGCCCCAGCCAGCGCAAACCTTTCAGGATCGCCGCGGTTGCTTCCGGCGTGGAACGTTCCCGGTCGGTGTCTTCGATCCGCAGCAGGAACCTGCCACCACGTCCGCGCGCATAAAGCCAGTTGAACAACGCCGTCCGCGCCCCGCCAATATGAAGATAGCCGGTGGGCGAGGGGGCAAAGCGGGCAACGACGGGTTTTGGGGCAGTCATGGCAATCTTAACCTTTCGGAAACCATGCGGGCGTTAGCCTTGGCAATCATGGGCAATCCTGTCTAGGCAATGGCGCAGAATAGAACAAGGGTGGCCCGGACTGGCTTGCCGCCGCTCGTGGCGGCATTTCATCCCCTGTTCAGTCTGATGCACACGGCAGCGGTCGGCATGGCCGCGCTGCGGGAACGCGCCTTTCCGCTGACACCTGTAATGATCGCCACAGGCATCGGCATATGGTTCTGGTGGCCGCAGGAACCGCAGACGCAGCATTATATGCTTGCCGCAACCATCACACTGGCTTGCCTTCTGGTGCGCGTCTACGGGCCGGAAGGGGCGCATCTTCCCGTACTGGCGCTTGGATTGTGCCTTGCCGGCTTTCTGGCGGCAGGATTTCGTGCCCATCACGTTGCGGCGCCGGTGCTGGGCTTTCGCTACTATGGGCCGGTCGAGGGGCGGGTGACGATGATCGACCGGTCCTATTCCGATCAGATCCGCCTGACACTGGATCATGTTGTCCTGAACCGCATGGCCCCGGACCATACCCCCGCGCAGGTCCGCGTCGCCCTGCACGGCGATGCCGCGACAGCAGTGCCCGACCCCGGCGATACGGTTATCCTGACCGGGCATCTGTCGCCGCCGCAGGGGCCTGTCGCACCGGGCGGTTTTGATTTCCGACGCCTCGCCTGGTTCGAAAGGCTGGGGGCGGTGGGCTATACCCGCAGCCCCGTCCTGCTTCTGGAACCGGCACCGGACGGCGGACTGCTCTGGTTCCGGCTGCGCATGCGACTGTCTGCGGCGATACAGGATCGGATCGGCGGTCAGGCCGGGGCAATGTCGGCTGCCTTCATGACCGGCGACCGTTCGGGCATCGACGCGACAACGAACCAGGCCATGCGGGATTCGAACCTGTCACACCTGATTTCCATTTCCGGTCTGCACATGGGGTTGCTGACCGGCTTTGTCTTTGGCTTGCTGCGCTATGGAATGGCGCTGGTGCCGCCGCTGGCGCTGCGGGTGAACAGCCGCAAGATCGCGGCGGGTGTGGCACTGGCGGCGGCCACGTTCTATCTGCTGCTGGCCGGTCCGGACGTGGCGACGGAGCGCGCCTATGTCATGGCGGCGGTGATGCTGGTCGCTGTGCTGTTTGACCGTCGCGCCCTGTCGCTGTGGTCGGTGGCGCTGGCCGCGACGCTGCTGTTGCTCCTGCAACCCGAAAGCCTGCTGAACCCCGGGTTCCAGATGTCTTTTTCGGCCACGCTGGCACTCGTCGCGGGGTTCGAGGCGCTGCGTCAGCCCATGGCCGGTCTGCCGCGATGGGCACGGCCTGTCGTGATTGCTGTGGCATCGTCGGTAATCGCGGGGGCGGCGACAACGCCCTTTGCGGCGGCGCACTTCAACCGTATCGCCGAATACGGTCTTGTCGCCAACCTGATCGCGACCCCGATCATGGCGCTGGTAGTCATGCCTGCGGGTGTGATTTCAGCGCTTCTTGGGCCCGTAGGGCTGGCGGGGCCTGCGCTGATTGTGATGGGGTGGGGAACCGCGCTGGTCCTGGACCTGGCGCATATGGTTGCCGGGTGGGAAGGCGCCGTATTGAACGTATCAGGGCCGGGGGATTGGGTGCTGCCCCTGATCTCTGCTGGCGGCATCTGGCTGGCGTTCTGGCGTGGCCCGCTGCGGCTGGGGGGCCTGCTGCCGATGCTGGCTGCCCTGTGGCTGTGGGTGGGTACGGAGCGGCCTTTACTGCTGATTGCCGAAGACGGCAGCCTTGTCGGGCTTATGGGGGCAGAGGGCCGCGCGTTGTCGCGTGAAAAGGGTGCGGGTTTTGTTGCCGATACCTGGCTGGAGGATGACGGTGACGGCGCGGACCGCGCCACGGCCTATGCCCGCGCGGGATTCACCGGCCCACCCAACGCGCGTCTGTTCGATGTTGCAGGAACACCGGGGCTGCATCTGGGCGGCAAGGCGGCAGATGCGGCGGTCGCGGCATGCGGAACGGCAAAGCTGATCGTTGTGAACGCGGTCGTCCCGGAAGCGGCAAGATCACCCGGCTGCCTGCTTCTGGATCAGACGCGCCTTCACGCGACGGGCGCAATCGCATTCTACCCCGACAGCAGCGCGACCGGCATCTTGCCCGGCCTGCGCATGGTCACGGCGAATGGCGAGGGTGCCGGGCGACTATGGCATCCGGCACACCGCAAGCAGGTTCAGTAGCTGCGGATCAGCCCGACAAGACGGCCCTGCACCCGCACCTGATTGTCGGGCAGGACGCGGGTTTCATAGGCGGGGTTGGCGGCCTCCAGCGCGATCATCGCGCCCTTGCGGCGGTAGCGTTTCAGCGTCGCCTCGTGCCCCTCGACCAGCGCAACCACGATATCACCATTCTCGGCGCTGTCCTGTTCCCGGATCACCACGATATCACCGTCGTTGATCCCGGCCTCGATCATCGAGTCGCCCTTTACTTCCAGCGCATAGTGGTTGCCGCGCCCCGACAGCATCGATCCGGGGACCGCAACATGATGAGACACTTCCGAAATCGCCTCGATCGGCACACCGGCAGCGATGCGGCCCATGACCGGCAGCTCCAGCGCGTGAACGGCTTCGACCGGCATGGCGCTGCGCGGGGCTGGGGTCGGATCGCGCCGGTCACCGGCGATAACGCGGGGCGAAAAGCCGGGTTTTTCCATTGCCTCGGGCAGTTTCACAATTTCTATGGCCCGTGCGCGATGGGCCAGACGGCGGATGAAACCGCGTTCTTCCAGGGCTGTTATCAGACGATGGATGCCAGACTTGGACCGAAGATCCAGCGCTTCTTTCATCTCGTCGAACGAAGGCGGAACACCGTCGCGCGCCACACGTTTGTTAATGAAATCCAGCAATTCCAACTGTTTGCGTGTCAGCACCGGGTGATCTCCTGCCTTGGGACAAGCCAACGTTCGGATATTGTTCTATCCGCGTTCCCGGTTTGTGTCAACGATAACACCTATAACGGCAGATAGTCCACGATTTCTCCTGCTTCGCGCGCCGCGTCTCTGGGCGCACGTATCAGCAGGGCATCGGCGTCGGACAGGACGGAAAGCAGGGCACTGTCCTGTTGGGCAAAAGGTGTGACAACCGGCAGATCGCCATCGGGCGAGGGCGACAGGCGCGCCCGCATGTAGTGGGCACGCGGACCGTTGGCCGCGACGGAATGCGCCAGCCGTGCCTTGAGTGGACGCGGCGCAGGATCGGGCAGGCCCTGCATGGCACGCAGCACCGGGCGCATGAAGAGTTCCGCGCAAACAATTGCAGAAACAGGATTTCCCGGCAGGCCCAACATCGCAGTATCGCCCAGACGCCCGGCCATCAGAGGCTTTCCGGGGCGCATGGCGACCTTGTAGAAAGACCGGCTCAACCCCATTTCGGCGGCGACCTTGCCGACAAGGTCATGGTCGCCTACGGACGCCCCGCCGATGGTCACGATCAGATCGGCGCCCTCTGCCAGTGCCAGGACAAAGCGCAGGCTGTCCTCGGTATCGCGGGCAATGGGCAGCATCCGCACCTCTGCCCCTTCCGCTGCGGCCATTGCCTTGATCGCGAACAGGTTCGAGGCAAAGATCTGGTCCTCTGTCACCTCTTCCCCGGGCAGTTCCAGTTCATCGCCCGTCGCGATCAGCGCCACGATGGGGCGGCGGTGGCAGGTCACCGTTCCACGCCCCATGGCAGCAAGCAGCGCCAGCGCCCGTGGTGACAGGCGCAGCGGCGCATGGATCGTGGCGCCCGCGCTGAAATCTGCGGCGGCGGCACGGATATTGGCCGCAGGTTCGGCCCATTCGCGCAGGCGGATCGATTCACCCTCGGCCTCGACATCCTCCTGGATGACAACGGAATCCGCGCCGGGCGGTACAGGTGCGCCCGTAAAGATGCGCACCGCTTCGCCGGGCCCTACGCGACCCGCGAACCGCCTGCCCGCCGCCGCTTCGCCGATGACTTTCAGGCTGGCCCCCTTTACGGCGGTCGTGGACAGGATCGCATATCCATCCATGGCAGATGCGGCAAAGGGCGGCTGGTCGCGCATCGCCGTGACATCTTCGGCCAGAACGCGGCCCGCTGCATCCCGCAAAGGGACAGGTTCGCCCGCAAGCGGTTGCCCCAGACGCAGGACATGGGTCAGGGCCTCTTCGACCGAGATCATTCTTTTGCCTCGTATCGTCCTGATTTTCCGCCATCTTTCAGGGCGACATGGATACCGGAAATCTCCATCCCGCGATCAGCGGCCTTCAGCATGTCATAGACGGTCAGCGCCGCGACAGAAACGGCAGTCAGCGCCTCCATCTCTACCCCGGTGCGGCCGGTGGTGCGCACCGTCGCCTCGATGCGCAGGCCGGGCAGGGCTGCATCCGGCACCAGATCAAGGGCGACGCGGGTGATCGGCAGCGGGTGGCACAGCGGGATCAGATCGGCAGTCCGCTTGGCCCCCATGATCCCCGCCAGTCGCGCCACGCCGATCACATCGCCCTTTTTCGCTCGGCCCTCGGTGACCAGCGCCAGTGTTTCCGCTGACATCCGCACCGCGCCGCGGGCCACGGCGATGCGATCGGTTTCGGCCTTGTCGGTGACATCGACCATATGCGCGCGGCCCTCGGCATCGAAATGGGTCAGCGCCATGGGATCATGCCCCCGCTGCGGAAAGCGGGCGCGCCAGTATCGCCCGCGTTGCCGCCGTTACGTCCGCCTGCCGCATCAGGCTTTCGCCTATCAGGAAAGCCCTCGCCCCATGGCTGGCCAGATCGGCCAGATCGTCCGGGGTGAACAAGCCGCTTTCCGCCACCAGCATCCGGTCTTTCGGCACCATCGTCGCCAGATCGCGCGTTGTCTGAAGGGTGACGTCGAAGGTCTTGAGATTGCGGTTGTTCACACCGATCAGCGGCGATTTCAGCAGCAGGGCGCGTTCCATCTCGGCGGCGTCATGTACCTCGATCAGCACATCCATCCCCAAGGCGAAGGCGGCGGCCTCCAGCTCCTCTGCCTGCGTATCCGACAGGCTGGCCATGATCAGCAGGATGCAATCTGCACCCCAGACCCGCGCCTCTGTCACCTGATAGGGATCATACATGAAATCCTTGCGCAGCACCGGCAGCGAACAGGCGGCGCGGGCGGCGATCAGATAGTCCGGCGCACCCTGAAAGGATGGCGCGTCGGTCAGCACCGACAGGCAGGCAGCCCCCCCGGCCTCATAGGCGCGGGCGAGCGCGGGGGGATCGAAATCGGCGCGGATAAGGCCTTTTGACGGGCTGGCCTTCTTGATTTCCGCAATCAATGCAGGACCGATCCGTGCCGCACGATCAAGTGCGTCCGCAAAGCCGCGCAGGGCGGGGGCATCGGCAAGCCGCTGTTCCAGGGACGAAATCGGCAAACGCGCCTTGGCTGCCGCGATTTCTTCCAGCTTGTAGGCCTTGATCTTGTCGAGAATGTCCATTCTTCCCTCATAACCCCGCAGCAGTGGCTTGGAAAGCCTGCCTTGGTGGGGTCTGTTTCAGCATCAGTCACCCCAGTTGACAGGCCGATCCCCCCGGGCGGCAAGCCAGTCGTTCACACGGCTGAACGGGCGAGAGCCGTAAAAGCCACGATGCACGGACAGGGGCGACGGGTGCGGGCTTTCGATGAACAGATGGCCGCCGATTTTCTTGTCGTCAGCGGGCAGTCTTGCACAAAGCTTCTGTGCGGGTTTCCCCCACAGCACAAAGGCACGCGGACCGTCCAGGGACACGGCGGCAAGCATCTGGGAAACAAGCACTTCCCAGCCCCAACCCTTGTGGCCGAAGGCTTGGCCCAGGGGCACGGTCAGCACCGAATTCAGCAGCAACACACCCTGTCGCGCCCATCCGGTCAGATCACCATCGGTGCGGGTTACACCAAGATCCGCCTGCAATTCGGTCAGGATGTTCTTCAGCGAATCCCGCGGCGGTTCGCCGGGCGGAAAGCCAAACGCCAGCCCGGTGGCACGGCCCGGTGTGTGATAAGGGTCCTGGCCAAGGATGACCACACGAACCCTGTCACGCGGGGTCAGTTCCAGCGCACGAAAGATCGTGGCAGGCTGCCAGGGCGGGGCGTCCGCCAGTCTTGTGCGCAGACCGGGCCAATGGGTGCGGAAAAACGGCAGGTCGGCCCAGCTTGCCGGGGGTTCGGGCGGTGTCATGCCGATGTGATGCGCGCCAGTGCCTGCACCTTGTCACGGGCACTACCGCCGTCGATGCTTTCCCGTGCAAGATCAACACCATCACGAAGTGTGTTCACCTTGCCTGCCACCACCAGCGCCGCAGCAGCATTCAGAAGAACGGCATCACGATATCCGCCCGCCGCACCGTCCAGAAGCGCGCGGAAGGCAGCACCGTTTTCCTCGGGCGTGCCGCCCTGCACAGCTTCGAACGGATGCACGGGCAGGCCCGCATCCTCGGGGTGCAGTTCCCGTTCCGTGACCGCGCCGTCTTCCAGCGCGGCCAGCCATGTCGGACCGCAGATCGAAATCTCGTCCGTGCCGTCGCTGCCATGCACCAGCCAGGCGCGTTCCGATCCAAGCGCCAGCAGCGTTTCGGCCATGGGCCGGATCATCGCGCGGGAAAACGCACCCGTCAGCTGCCGCTTCACGCCTGCCGGGTTGGTCAGCGGACCGAGGATGTTGAAGATCGTCCGCGTGCCCAATTCGGCGCGCGCGCCCATCACATGCCGGATCGCCGGATGGTGCATGGGGGCCATCATGAAGCCTATCCCGCAGCTTTCAATCGCCTTTTCAACCACTTCCGGGCCGACCATCACGTTGATGCCCATCTGTCCCAGCGCATCCGCCGCACCGGATTTCGACGACAGGTTGCGGTTGCCGTGCTTGGCCACCGGCACACCCGCGCCCGCCACCACAAAGGCGGTGGCGGTGGAAATGTTCAGCGTGCCCTTGCCATCACCGCCGGTGCCAACGATGTCGATCGCCCCGGCAGGCGCGCGCACGGGCAGGCATTTCGCCCGCATCACGGCGGCGGCGGCGGCATATTCATCGACCGTCTCGCCACGCGTGCGAAGCGCCATCAGCAGGCCGCCGATCTGGGCGGGTGTTGCCTCGCCTTCGAACAGGGCGTCGAAGGCGGTCTCTGCCTCTGCCCTTGTCAGCGGGCGGGTGGCGGCAAGGCCGATCAGCGGTTTCAGCCGGTCGCTCATGCTACGGCTTCCCCGGCAGGAACCGTCAGCCTGTCGAGGAAATTCTTCAACAGCGCAT
>JBOFCO010000076.1:0-36603 GCA_051646105.1 Paracoccaceae bacterium | reverse complement strand
CTTTCAGCGGGAACTGGAGACATTGCGAGCCGAGATAAAGGCCGCGCCCGCGGCCGCGCCGGTGGCTGATGCGGCGGCGACCGAAGCCGCCGCCGCCAGTCTGCGCGAGGCAGAGGCCGCCCTTGCCGCGATGCAGGAGCAAAGCATTGCCGCCACCAATGCCGCGACGCAACGTGCCGCGCTGGCGCGTCTGTCGGTTGCCTTGGACATGGGCGGCGATATCGAATCCGCCGCCACGGCCGCAGGGCTGGCCCCCGCAGTTTTCGCAGCCGCGCCTTCGCTTGCCGATGTGCAGCAGGGCTATCCCGATGCCGCGAGAGAGGCCCTGGCCGCGTCGATCCGTGCAGTGGCGGATGAAGGCATGGCCAGCCGCTTTGGTGCGTTCCTGAAAAGCCAGGTTTCGCCCAGGTCACTGTCCCCCCAGGAAGGAACCAGCGCCGATGCGATCCTTTCGAGGGCCGAATCCGCCCTTGCTTCCGGCAAGGTCAAGGCCGCGCTGGATGAACTTGCCGCCCTGCCGCCCGAGGGGACCAATGCGCTTGCCGACTGGCGCGCCGGGGCCGAGGCGCATGTGACAGCCCGCACCGCGCTGGATGATGCCACTGCCGCGCTTCCGGCGAATTGAGGAGGCGGGCATGATCTGGTCGCTGCTCAAGATTGTGGTGTTCGTCGCCCTCGTGGCGCTGGTCACGTTGGTGGCGGGTTCTCTTATGGAAACCGGCGGGCGTATCGTTCTGACCTTCGGCGATACCGAGTTCAGCTTCGGGCCATTGCAGGCAGCGATCCTTGCAGGGCTAACCCTGATCGCCGTCTGGCTTGGGCTGCGCATCCTGGGCCTGATCCTGGCCATCATCCGGTTCATCATCGGCGATGAAACGGCCATTTCCCGCTATTTCGACAGGAACCGTGAACGCAAGGGGTTCGAGGCGCTGGCCGAAGGCATGATGGCCCTCGCCTCGGGCGAGGGGCGTCTGGCGCTGGCCAAGGCTGCCAAGGCCGAACGCAACCTGCGCAGGCCGGAACTGACCAACCTCTTGTCGGCACAGGCCGCTGAAATGGCGGGCGACAGCACCAAGGCAACCGAAATTTACAAACGCCTGCTGTCCGATGACCGAACCCGTTTCGTGGGTGTACGTGGCCTGATGAAGCAGAAGCTGTCGTCAGGCGACACGGAAACGGCGCTGAAACTGGCCGAGACAGCCTTTGCCCTGAAACCCCGCCACGAGGAAACGCAGGACGTTTTGCTGAAGCTTCAGGCAGAAAAGGGTGACTGGTCGGGCGCACGCCGGACCCTGGAATCGAAGATGCGTCACGGCAACCTGCCGCGCGATGTCTACAAGCGGCGCGACGCGGTTCTGGCCCTGCAACAGGCCAAGGGCGTGCTGGATGAAAGCCAGTCGATCGAGGCGCGAGAGGCAGCGATTTCCGTCAACCGAGCCTCGCCCGACCTGATTCCGGCGGCTGTTCTGGCGGCCGACGGCTATGTCACGCAGGGCAAGCCGAAATATGCGACCCGCCTGCTGAAAAAGGCGTGGGAGGCGCAGCCCCATCCCGATCTGGCCGCAGCCTTTGCCCGTATTGCGCCGGATGAAAGCATACAGGCGCGGATCAAGCGGTTTCAGGATCTGGTGCGGGCGAAGCCCGATCATCCCGAAGCCCGCCTGCTGATGGCAGAACTTCAGGTGGCGGCCGAAGATTTTCCCGCTGCGCGCCGTGCGCTTGGTGATCTGGTGGAAACCGAACCGACGACGCGGGCACTGACAATCATGGCGGCGATTTCGCGTGGGCAGGGCGATGACGATGCTGTGGTCCGCGGCTGGCTGGCGCGGGCGCTGTCGGCACCACGCGGCCCGCGCTGGATCTGCGACAATTGTCAGACCGTGCACGACGACTGGGGGCCAGTGTGCAGCCACTGCCGCGGGTTTGATACCCTGTCCTGGCGCGCTGCCCCGCCACCGCCGCCCGGCAGCGTGATGCAGACAGACATGCTGCCGCTGATCGTCGGCAGCCCTGCAGCTGCGGTTGTGGCAGAGCATGTCGCAGCGGAAGATGTTGCTGAGGAGGTCGATGACATCCCCGTGGTTGCGGGAACCGATGGTCTGGAACCGGAGCCTGTTGCCACGACCGATCCGGTCTATCCGCCCCGTGCCGACTGGGCGCCTCCCGGCAAGGAAGGGTGATCGCGAACCGCTGCCAAAATGCGGCAGGATCGCGTCATGGCCTCCCTTGCCATGTGCTGCCCTTGCCGGTATAGCGGCGCGGTGTCGGGCCCGCATGGCCCGATACGGGAAGTGCCGGTGTAGCTCAGCTGGTAGAGCACGTCATTCGTAATGATGGGGTCGGGGGTTCGAGTCCCTTCACCGGCACCACTTCCCCCATCTGTTTTCTTCCCCCTCGACAAACGCTGATGCGATTGCTTCACTTGCGGACAGGCAGGGAGGCTGGCGATGGCATGGTTCGAGGTTCATGATCCGGTTTTCAACACCTTCATCCTTGGAAATGCACCGCTGAAGCACCTTGCAGGCGGGTTCGACTGGGTCGAGGGGCCGGTCTGGTTTGGCGATGCCGGATGCCTGCTGTTTTCCGATATTCCGAACAACCGTATCCTGCGCTGGACCGAGGAAACCGGCATTTCCACCTTTCGTGCGCCGTCCAATTTTTCCAACGGCCATACGCGCGACCGGCAGGGACGGCTGGTATCGTGTGAACACGGCACCCGCCGGGTGACGCGGACAGAACTTGATGGCACGATCACGGTGATCGCGGACGGTTACGGGGGCCGCAGGCTCAACTCTCCGAACGATGTGGTCGTGCATTCGGATGGATCTGTCTGGTTCACCGACCCGCATTACGGGATCATGTCGGATTATGAAGGGCATCGGTCCGAGCAGGAACTACCCTGTCATGTCTACCGGGTTGATCCTGATGGCAGGATCGAAGCTGTGATAACGGATTTCAACTGTCCGAACGGGTTGGCCTTCAGCCCCGATGAAGCGCGGCTTTACGTTGCGGACACGGGGCGGATGTATCAGGGCGATGCAAGGCATATCCGCGTCTTTGACATGGTGGGTGGCAGGCCAGTGGGTGGGGCGGTGTTTCATGCCGTTGCACCCGGCGCTGCCGATGGCTTTCGCATGGACAGCGACGGAAATCTGTGGACATCCGCAGGGGACGGTGTTCACTGCATTGCGCCCGATGGCCGTCTGCTGGGTAAGATCCTGGTGCCCGAGCGGGTATCGAACCTGTGCTTTGGCGGACGGGGAAAATGCCGGTTGTTCATCACGGCCACCACAGGGCTTTACTCTGTGGTGCTGAACCGACGTGGGGCGCAGCTGCCCTGATCTGCGGGCAAGAACATGCCGCAGCATGGGCGAGGCGCCGAAAATGCACGGATTTCGCCATGTGAGCGCTATCGCGAAGCCCGGCAAAGCGTTACGACTGACAAGGACAGAATCTGCCGCAGTACGCTCGGCGCCTATAACGATTTCGGATGGGAGGATGCGATGAAGACGATCAAGGGGCCGGCCCTGTTTCTGGCGCAGTTCGCAGGCGATGCCGCACCGTTCAACACCTGGAAGTCGATCACCGCATGGGCTGCCGATTGCGGCTATATCGGCGTGCAGGTGCCCAGTTGGGACGCACGTCTGTTCGATCTGGAAAAAGCGGCGTCTTCGAAGGATTACTGTGACACCTTCAAGGGTGAGGCCGCCGAGAACGGCATTCAGGTGACAGAGCTTTCGACCCACCTGCAGGGCCAGCTTGTTGCGTCCCATCCGGCCTACGACGAGGCCTTCGACGGCTTCGCCGCACCGTCCGTGCGCGGCAACCCCAAGGCACGGGCGGAATGGGCGGCGGATCAGGTGAAAAAGGCGCTGACCGCGTCAAAGAACCTTGGCCTGACGGCACAGGCGACCTTTTCGGGCGCGCTTGCGTGGCCTTTCGTCTATCCTTGGCCGCAACGGCCTGCCGGGTTGGTCGAAGCTGCGTTTGACGAACTGGCGCGGCGGTGGACGCCGATCCTGAACCATGCGGATGAATGCGGCGTTGATCTGTGCTACGAAATCCACCCCGGCGAGGATCTGCATGACGGGATCAGCTTCGAGATGTTTCTGGAGCGGGTGGGCAACCACGCGCGCTGCAACATGCTTTATGACCCAAGCCATTACATCCTTCAGCACCTGGACTATCTGGCGAACATCGACATCTACCATGACCGGATCCGCATGTTCCATGTGAAGGATGCCGAACTGAATCCGACCGGGCGGCAGGGTGTTTACGGCGGCTATCAATCCTGGGTGAACCGGGCCGGGCGGTTCCGCAGCCTGGGTGACGGACAGGTGGATTTCGGATCGGTGTTTTCCAAGCTGACGCAGTATGATTTTTCCGGTTGGGCTGTGGTCGAATGGGAATGTGCGCTGAAGCATCCCGAAGACGGCGCAAGAGAGGGCGCGGCTTTCGTTGATGCGCATATCATCCGCGTGACCGAAAAGGCGTTCGACGATTTTGCGGCAGGTGGCAGCGACGATGCCGCGAACCGGCGGATGCTTGGTCTTTCCTGATGACGACCGGCCCATCTTCTGGCCCATCCTGCGGTCCGTGATGGCGATAGCTGACAAGTGACGACGATCAAGGGCGGCCCCGCAGCCGCAAGGGAGAACACATGACGATAGAGGGAAAATCCGAAAAGCATGGCGGCCGCATCCGTCTGGGCATGGTGGGCGGCGGACAGGGTGCGTTTATCGGCGGCGTGCACCGCATCGCTTCGCGCATCGACGGACAGTTCGACCTGATCGCGGGGGCGTTCAGTTCCAGCCCTGAAAGGGCGAAGGCATCGGGAGACGAGCTGGGGATCGACCCCGTGCGCAGCTATGTCAGCTTTGCCGAAATGGCGCAGAGGGAAGCCCGCCGCAAGGACGGGATCGAGGCGGTTGCCATCGTCACCCCGAACCACATGCACGCCCCGGTGGCGCTGCAATTCCTGAAACGCGGCATTCATGTGATCTGCGACAAGCCGCTGACCGCGACCTTGCCAGAAGCGAAACGGCTGGTGGCGGCGGCGGAAAAATCCGATGCACTGTTTGTACTGACCCATAATTACACCGGATATCCGATGATCCGGCAGGCCCGCGCCATGGTCGCTGCGGGGGAGCTGGGGAACATCCGTCTGGTCAACGTGGAATATGTGCAGGACTGGCTGACCGAGGCGCTGGAGGCTACGGGCCAGAAGCAGGCGGCGTGGCGGTCCGATCCGGCGCAGTCCGGGGTGGGCGGGGCCACGGGCGACATCGGCACCCACGCATTCAACCTGGCCAGTTTCGTGTCGGGGCTGGAGCTTGATACACTGGCTGCCGATCTGGATGCCTTTGTGCCCGGGCGCAGGCTGGATGATAACGGCCACGTCCTGCTGCGCTGGAAGGGCGGGGCCAAGGGGATGCTGTGGTGCAGTCAGGTCGCGCCGGGCAATGAAAACGCGCTGAAGCTGCGCATCTACGGCGACAAGGGCGGGCTGGAATGGGCGCAGGAAGATCCGAACTATCTGTGGTTCACCCCCTATGGCCAGCCAAAGCGCCTGCTGACGCGCGGCGGGGCGGGGGCGAATGCCGATGCGGCGCGGGTCAGCCGTACTCCCGGTGGCCATCCGGAAGGCTATCTGGAAGGTTTCGCCAACATCTACGCCGAAGCTGCCCGGGCCATTCAGGCTCGTCGCGCCGGGCAGGCAATTCCCGCCGATGTGATCTATCCGACCCTGCGGGACGGGTTGGCCGGGGTTGCCTTTGTTGATGCCTGCGTGCGGTCGTCGAAAAAGAACGGGGCATGGGTGGGGCTGGGTGTCTGACGGCGGCCCTTCGCTGTCGGTCGATAAAGCCTTTTGAAGGCCCGTCACCGGGAAACAGGTCAGCTTAGGGGTCACCCGCAGTGTAAATCGGGCGAACTCAGGGGAGGGTGGGGTCTGATGTCCGCACCTGCCCAACGCGCAGGCGCCGCTGTCTATGCTTGGCCGCGTTCTAAATATTCGCTCGCGTTGCCGAGACCTGGCGCGTGATCTCGCCGATGTGGCGTCCGTCCGTCCCGCAGCATCCACCCCAAACGTTTATATGGGGAAATCTGCGGGCAAGGTCCGCCATCTGTCCCCCCAGTTCGGCGGGATCGCCATCTTCAAGGTGGCCCAGTTTGCAAAGGTCCAGTGTCTCGGCGGCCACCGCATTTGGCATGAAGCCCCCCAACCTCGCAGTCCACGAACCCGGCGTCAGCCCAGGCTCAAATTCGGTCGGATGGGTGCAGTTGATCATGAAGTAAACCGGCGCTCCCTCGGTGGCTGCATCAACCCGAGAGATGGCTTCTTCGAGACTTTCCCCACCTTTCAGTCGTCCGCCGCGCGCAACGAAGAATGAAACCACAACTGGCAGCTCTGCGGCCCTGGCCGCGCGGCAGAAACCAATCGCCTCTTCGATTCCCGAAAAGGTCATTGCCGTAACCTGATCTGCGCCCGCCTTCCGCATCGTCAGAATTTGGTCAGCATGATAGTCCTCGGCCTCGGTCGCATCGGGAACACGGCCGATGTTATAGGCATCACCCTTTGGTCCGATCGCGCCCGAGACAACCATTGGCGTTTCGTCCGTCGCATACTCGCGGGCAAAATCCCGATAAAACTCAATGCCCCGAATATTGATTTCCTCCAATGCTTCCCGAGAGAAGCCGGTCAGGGTACCCCAATCCTTGCTTGCACGATAATGCAGCCCCTCGTTGATGACCCCGAAGCCATTGGCAACCGCAGCCTCGACGACCTTTCGATGATAGTCACGCAAGCAACTCACGCCCCTTGCATCGTTCAACAGTTCGAAACCGCAGAAGTGACGCAGGGTGAACCCGTCAACATACTGCATCCACGTCTCAAACCCGCCAGCACTCGTCATCAATCGACCGGATTGTTGTGGAAGCATGTGCCTTCTCCAACTCGATCCTCAATGAACCTCAGCGAGAAGCTTCTGCCGGGGCCCTGGTGCAACGGAACATAGCATGGCGGCACTCGTCCGCGGAACTGCTTCGTATTAGGGCGCGCTTCTCGTCTTCTGTGGCCCAACCTTGTTCAGGCGGTTATGGCCTCCTCGGTCAGAAGAGGGACCGCACCGCAGGGTTGGACCGGAGCAGAAAGAGGAGGTTGTTTCATAACCAATTGAGGGCGCTTCCCGCCCCACCCTCAGGCGGCGGCGGGGCGTCTGATCTGTGCGGCGGCTGTGATGACCAGCGGGCGCAACCCTTCGCCGCCCTTGTCCAGCACCTCGAACAGGTGGCGGCGCATCCGGGGTTCCCAGAAATCGTTGATATGCGCGGCCAGCCCGGCAATGCCTTCGGCTTCGGGTTTGGATTCCATGAATTTCGAAATCTGGTTGGCCATATAGATCAGCTTGGCGTGCGGGCTTTCATGCGACATCGGCGGGTCTTTCGGCTGCGATCCGGTTGGGATGGGTGAAAATCTCGAAACTGTCGCCACGGGCCAGTGCGATCAGCGTCAGGCCGGCGGCTTCGGCCATATCGACAGCGGCGGCGGTGGGGGCGGATGCGGCGATCAGCAGCGGCGCGCCGATGGCGCAGGTCTTCTGCACCATGTCGATTGAAACCCGGCTGGTCAGCACCACCGCCCCGGTGCCGGGGTCGACCCCGGCGGCCAGCAGCGCCCCCGCCAGCTTGTCCAGCGCATTGTGCCGCCCGACGTCCTCGCGCAGTGCCACGATACCACGACCGGGGACGTAGAAGCCCGCGGCATGGGCGGCGCGGGTGGCATCGTGCAGGACCTGCCCGTCGGGCAGCAGTGACATGGCCTGCGTCACCTGCGCGGGGGACAGGCTGAGAGCGGCACCCGGCACGGGCCGCGGCTCTTTCACCGCCTCGTCGATGCTGTCGATACCGCACAGCCCGCAGCCAACCGGCCCGGCCATGCGCCGCCGCCGCGCCGCCAGCCGTTCGCCAGCCGCATCCGCCAGCCAGATTTGCAGGTCGATCCCGCGCGATGAAGGTGCGACCGCAATTTCGGCGATCTCGTCCGGCGCAGCGATGCCTTCGGTCAGGGTAAAGCCGCGCGCGAAATCCTCCATCGCGTCTGGGGTCGCCATCATCACCGCCTGGGTGCTGCCGTTGTAGCTGATCGCCACCGGCACTTCCTCGGGCAGGGCACGGCTGCCCTGCGCCGTCTGACCGGCGCGAAAGCCCAGACGGGGCAGGGCGCGGTGCGTGGCCATCCGTTACTCCGCAGCGGGCAGGATACGCCGCGACAGTGTCGCATGGGCATTGTAATCCTCCTGCCACTGCGACGGCCCGTTGGACGGCGAAACCTGCACCGCCGTCACCTTGTATTCCGGGCAGTTCGTAGCCCAGTCGGAATAATCGGTGGTGATGACATTCGCCTGCGTATCAGGGTGGTGGAAGGTGGTATAGACCACGCCCGGTGAAACCCGGTCGGTGATTTCAGCACGCAGCGCGGTATCACCCGCGCGTGATGCCAGCTTGACCCAGTCGCCATCCTTCACGCCGCGAACCTCGGCGTCGTGCGGATGGATTTCCAGCACATCCTCGCCATGCCATTCCACATTCGCGGTGCGCCGCGTCTGCGCACCCACGTTGTATTGCGACAGGATGCGCCCGGTGGTCAGCAGCAGCGGGAAGCGCGGGCCGGTCTTTTCATCGGTCGCCACATATTCGGTGCGGATGAACTTGCCCTTGCCGCGCACGAAACCGTCGATATGCATCAGCGGCGTACCTTCAGGGGCCTTTTCGTTGCAGGGCCATTGCACCGATCCCATGGTTTCCAGCAGCTCATAGGTCACACCGGCAAAGCTGGGCGTGGTCGCGGCGATTTCCTCCATGATCTGCGCGGGGTGGGTGTAGGTCCATTCCGCGCTGCCGGTTTCCTTCAGCATGGCATTGGCAAACATCTGTGTCACTTCCCAGTCGGCATAACCGTTCCGGGGGGCCATCACCTTGCGCACGCGGTTGATGCGACGCTCGGCATTGGTGAATGTGCCGTCTTTTTCCAGGAAGGACGATCCGGGAAAGAACACATGCGCGTAATTGGCGGTTTCGTTCAGGAACAGGTCATGGACGATCACGCATTCCATCGCCGCAAGGCCCGCCGCAACATGATGCGTGTCGGGATCCGATTGCAGGATATCCTCGCCCTGACAATACAGACCCTTGAAGGTGCCTTCCACGGCGGCATCCAGCATGTTCGGGATGCGCAGGCCCGGTTCGGGGTCGATGGTCACGCCCCACAGGCTTTCATAGACCGCCCGGACATCGGCGTTCTTCACATGGCGGTAGCCGGGAAGTTCATGCGGGAATGATCCCATGTCGCACGATCCCTGCACGTTGTTCTGCCCCCGCAGCGGGTTCACGCCCACGCCCGGCCGCCCGATGTTTCCGGTCAGCATGGCAAGGTTGGCGATGCCGATCACGGTGGTGGACCCCTGACTATGCTCTGTCACGCCCAGCCCGTAATAGATCGCGCCATTGCCACCCTTGGCGAACAGCCGCGCCGCCGCGCGCATTTCAGCGGCAGGAACGCCGGTCAGCAGTTCGGTCGCTTCCGGGGAATGGTTCGGGGCAGATACGAATTCGGCATAGTCCTGGAATTCATCCCAGTCGCAGCGTAGCCTGATGAATTCCTCGTCCATCAGCCCTTCGGTCACGATCACATGCGCCAGTGCGGTGACGACGGCGACATTGGTGCCGGGGCGCAGGGCAAGGTGATGGGCCGCCCTGATATGCGGCGATTTCACCATATCGGTGCGGCGCGGATCGATGACGATCAGCCGCGCGCCCTGACGCAGCCGCTTTTTCAGACGGCTGGCAAAGACGGGGTGCCCGTCGGTCGGGTTGGCGCCGATCACGATCACCACATCGGTCTGTTCGACGCTGTCGAAATCCTGCGTGCCTGCGCTGGTGCCAAAGGTCTGGCCAAGCCCGTAGCCGGTCGGCGAATGGCAGACGCGGGCACAGGTGTCGGTGTTGTTGTTCATGAACACCGCGCGGGTCAGCTTCTGCACCAGATAGGTTTCTTCGTTGGTGCAGCGGGAGGAGGTGATGACGCCCACGGACTGCCGCCCGTATTTCTGCTGGATTGCCTTCATCCGGGTCGCGGCAAATTCCATCGCCTCGGGCCAGGAAACTTCCTTCCACGGGTCGTTGATGCTGTCGCGGATCATCGGGTTCAGGATGCGGTCCTTGTGCGTTGCATAGCCATAGGCAAAGCGCCCTTTCACGCAGGAATGGCCCCGATTGGCCTTGCCGTGCTTGTAGGGCGTCATCCGCACCAGTTCATCGCCGCGCATTTCCGCCTTGAAGCTGCATCCGACCCCGCAATAGGCGCAGGTGGTTATGACCGAATGCGACGGCGTACCGATTTCGATGATGCTCTTTTCGGTCAATGTTGCGGTCGGGCAGGCCTGCACGCAAGCCCCGCAAGACACGCATTCGCTGTCCATGAACGCCTCGTGCATCCCCGGCGACACGCGGCTGTCGAACCCCCGGCCTTCAATGGTCAGCGCAAATGTGCCCTGCACTTCCTCGCACGCGCGGACGCAGCGCGAGCAGACGATGCATTTCGACGGATCATAGGTGAAATAGGGATTGCTGTCGTCTTTCGGCAGCCACTGGGCATTCGCCTCGCCGCTGGTGTCCTTGGCGCGGAAATGGGTATCCACGGCCTCATACCGCACGTCGCGCAGGCCGACCGCGCCCGCCATGTCCTGCAACTCGCAATCGCCATTGGCAGCGCAGGTCAGGCAATCCAGCGGGTGATCTGAGATATACAGCTCCATCACCCCGCGCCGCAGTTGCTTCAGCTTGCCGGTCTGGGTGTGAACGCTGATCCCCGGCGCAACAGGCGTGGTGCAGGATGCGGGCGTTCCCGCACGACCCTCGATTTCCACAAGACACAGACGACAGGAGCCGAAGGCATCGACAGAGTCGGTAGCGCAAAGCTTGGGAACCGAAATCCCCGCCTCTTTCGCGGCGCGCATGATGGATGTTCCCGCGGGCACTGTGACGGGGAACCCGTCTATGGTCAGGCTGACCATTTCCTTGGCCCGGCTGGCGGGGGTGCCGTAATCGGCATCGGGGATGATGAAATCTTTCATGTCACGCATCCTTCTTTTTCGACAGGGCATGGGCGACCAGCGCATTCGCATGGCCGTGACCCAATCCGTGATTTTCCTTGAGCCAGGCGACGATCTTCATATGGGTCATATCCGCCTGCGCCTCGATCAGGCCCAGCCAATGTGAAATCGGCTGGCCATAGGTTTTTTCGATCGACGGGAAATAGGAGGCGGGGCCTTTGACTTTTTCGGTCATTCCGCTGCCTCCCGAGCCCTTTGGAAATCGTCGGGGAAATGCGTCAGTGCCGACATCACCGGATAGGGGGTGAAGCCACCGAGGGCGCAAAGCGATCCGGATTTCATCGTGGCGCACAGATCGGTCAGCAACGGAATGGCGGCAGCATCGCCACGCGCGATGCGGTCCACGGTTTCCACGCCGCGCACAGCACCGATGCGGCAGGGGGTGCATTTGCCGCAGCTTTCAATCGCGCAGAACTCCATCGCAAAGCGCGCCTGTTTCAGCATGTCGGCACTGTCGTCGAACACGGTCAGCCCGGCATGGCCGATCAGCCCGTCCTTGCCCGCGAACTCCTCATACCCGAACGGCGTGTCAAACAGAGCGGGGGGGAAATAGGCCCCGAGCGGCCCGCCGACCTGCACCGCTTTCACCGGACGGCCGGAACGGGTGCCCCCGGCGATGCCGTTGACAATTTCACCCAGGGTCAAGCCGAAGGCGATCTCGTACAGCCCGCCGTATTTCACATTCCCCGCAATCTGCAACGGGATGGTGCCGCGCGACCGGCCAAGGCCGAAGCCCTTGTAGAAGGCCGCACCTTTCTCAAGGATAACCGGGCCAGAGGCCAGCGAGATGACGTTGTTCACCACCGTCGGGCGGCCCATGAAGCCTTGCAGCGCAGGCAGCGGCGGCTTGGCGCGCACAACGCCGCGCTTGCCTTCAAGGCTGTTCAGCAGGCTGGTTTCCTCGCCGCAGACATAGGCCCCGGCCCCCACGCGGATTTCCATGTCGAAGGCCGGACCACGACCCATCACCGCCGCGCCCAGAACCCCCGCCTCTCGCGCGATGCGCACGGCACTTTCCATCGTGGCGATGGCATCGGGGTATTCGCTGCGGATATAGACGTATCCCTTGGTTGCCCCCACCGCGATCCCGGCAATCGCCATGCCCTCGATCAGGGTGAAGGGATCGCCCTCCATCAGCATGCGGTCGGCAAAGGTGGCGCTGTCGCCCTCATCCGCATTGCAGACGATGTATTTCTGCGGCCCCGGTGCATCGTGGACGGTTTTCCACTTGATGCCGGTCGGAAAGCCCGCGCCACCCCGGCCGCGCAAGCCGCTTTCGGTGACTTCGGCCACCACGGCAGCGGGCGCCATGGCCAGCGCCTTCATCAGTCCGGACAATCCGCCGTGCGCCCGGTATTCGTCCAGCGACAGGGGGTCGATCACGCCGCAGCGTGCAAAGGTCAGCCGTGTCTGCGCCTTCATCCAGGGCAGTTCGTCCATCAACCCCTGCGCCTTGGGATGCGGCGCGGCATCAAACAGCGCCGGCACATCGGCAGGCTTCATCGGGCCGAAGGCCACGCGGCCTTTGGATGTTTCCATCTCGACCAGCGGTTCCAGCCACACCATGCCGCGCGATCCGACGCGTGTCAGCGTCACATCGACACCGCGCTTCGCCGCTTCGGCGCGGATCGCCTCGGCCACCTTTTCCGAGCCCAGCGCCTTGGCGGCGGCATCGATGGACAGGTAAATCCTCATGCCCCGCACTCCGCCACGATCCCGTCCAGCGTTTCGGCATCCAGCGCGCCATGCAATTCGCCGTTGACCATCGCGGCCGGACCGCAGGCACAAAGACCAAGACAGAACACAGGTTCCAGCGTCACCGCGCCATTGCGTGTGGTTTCGTGCCAGTCGACGCCCAGCCTTGCCTTTGCATGATCGGCCAGATCATCGGCGCCGACGGCCTGGCATGCCTCTGCCCGGCACAGCTTCACCACATTGCGTCCGGCAGGAGCATCGCGGAAATCATGATAGAAACTGACCACGCCATGAACTTCTGCCCGGCTGAGGTTCAGCGCATCGGCGATCACCGGCAGCGCCTCGCGGGGCACATGGCCAATGGCGGCCTGCACAGCATGAAGGATCGGCAGCAGCGGCCCTTCCAGCGCGGAATGGTCCGCGACGATCTCCCGCACGCGGGTTTCTATATCCATCGCTGCCAAGGGGCCCTCCCGCAGTTGCTACTTTACCGGGCTACGCCTGGACGATATGCATTTCAATATCGAATTTCCGTTGTTTGATCGAAATTACCGATCAAACCTCCGCCACCCGACGCGCTGCTTCAAGCAAGGCTTCCAGCAAGGGGGTATGTGGTTCGCGGTGCGGGGCGATCAGGCCGACAGTATGCGCGCGGGCATCATCCGTAATCGGAATGGCGCGCATATCGGGCTGTGCGGCGATCATCCCTGCCAGCGACATCGGCACGACGGAGGCCCAGTTCCCGGTGGCAACATGGGCAATCAGTGCGATGGTCGAATTGCTTTCAACGCGCGGGGCGACGGCAAGCCCCGCCCCGGAAAGGCGCTGGTTCACGATGCGGCGGTTCTGCATGTTTCCGGTCAGCAGGCAAAGCGGTTCCCCCGCGACCTCACCCCATGTCACGCTGTCCCGCGCCGACAGCGGGGACGCGCTGGAAACAAGCAATCGATAGGATTCGGCGTACAAAGCCACGCTGGCCACACGGCCAAGCGGTTCATTGTCCAGATAGGTCACCCCGGCGTCGAGTTCGAGGCTTTCGATCTCGTCCAGGATTTCATAGCTGGTGCGCGACAGGATAGTGACGCGCACATTGGGATTGGCGGCAAGAAACGGCGCTGTCAGACGTGCGATCATGGGTAACGCTGTGGGGATCACCCCCAGCCGCAGGTTGCCCGACACGCCCGACCGCAGGGCGCGCATCTCTTCCTTCATCGTGCGAGTATCGCCCACGATCCGCCGCGCCCAGTCCAGCACGCGCTGGCCTTCCGGTGTCAGCCCCTGAAACCGCGAGCCGCGCCAGACAAGCTGCACGCCCAATTCGCCCTCCAACTGCTTGAGCGCCCCCGAAAGCGTGGGTTGGGTGACGCCGCAGGCCTCTGCTGCACGGCCGAAATGCCGTTCGTTGGCCAGTGCTATGAACATCTGCAGCTTGTCGATCATGCTGCCCGTGATGGCAGTGCCGCGCCTTTGACGCAAGCGCCGCTTGCCGACGCGGCGGGCGCGCCTTACATCGGGATCATGCGTTTGAACCTGCCCTTCATTCCGAAACCGCCCCGCGTTGCCGTGATCCGCCTGCAGGGCATGATTGCTGCGGGCAGCCGGGGCAGCCTGTCCGATGCCGGACTTTCCCCGGTTCTGGAACGCGCCTTTCGCAAGGGCAGGCCCGCCGCGGTGGCGCTGGCGGTGAACAGCCCCGGTGGGTCCGCGGTACAAAGTTCGCTGATTGCTGCACGTATCCGGCGGCTTTCGGAAAAGCACGGCCTGGCGGTTCATGCCTTTGTCGAGGATGTCGCGGCCTCGGGTGGCTACTGGCTGGCCACGGCTGCCGATCACATCTGGGCCGATGACAGTTCTGTGCTGGGGTCAATCGGCGTGATCTCGGCCGGTTTCGGTTTTCCGGAACTTATGCAGCGGCACGGGGTGGAGCGTCGCGTGCATACGGCGGGCAGGTCGAAAAGCTTTCTTGACCCCTTCCGTCCTGAGAAACCCGAAGATGTGGAGCGGCTGCGCGCCATCCTTTCGCCGATCCACGACGCCTTTATCGCGCAGGTCAAGGCGCGGCGGGGAAGCCGTCTGAAAGACGGGGCCGATCTTTTCAATGGCGATGTCTGGGTGGGGGCGCAGGCGGTGGCTATGGGGCTGGCCGATGGTATTGCGCATCTGGAACCGAAGATGCGGGCGCTTTACGGCGACAAGGTGCAGTTCATCCCCTATGGCCCACGCCGTTCGCTGGCACAGAGGTTCGGCATGCAGGTTGCGGGCGCGGTGATCGATACCGCTGAAGAACGCGCGCTATGGGCACGGCACGGGGTGTAGACAATGCTGTGGAAGGGCGCGCTGATCTTTCTGGCCGTGATGGTGGCGCTGTCGATGCTTGGCATCCTGCGCGGCAAGGGCAAGAAATAAGGGGGGTGCTATGCAGGCAAGACCCGCAGCGCTGGTAACGGGCGCCGCGCGCCGTCTGGGCCGCGCTATGGCCCTGTATCTGGGTCAGCGCGGCTATGCGGTGGCGATCCACTACGCGACGTCAGCTGATGAGGCCGAAGCCGTTGCCGCAGAAATCCGCGCGGGCGGCGGCCATGCCGCGACTTTGCAGGCCGACCTGCTGGACGAAGCGCAGACAGAAACGCTGGTGCCACGTGCGTCGGATGCGCTGGGCATGCCACTGACGCTGCTGGTCAACAACGCCTCGATCTTTGAATATGACAATATCAGCACCGGCACCCGCAAAAGCTGGGACCGCCATATTGAATCCAACCTACGCGCGCCTGTGCTGCTGACCCAGCATTTTGCCGCCCAGACGCCCGCCCCAATTGTGGACGAAGGGGGTGAACCGGTTGCACAGGGGCTGGTGGTCAACATGCTGGATCAGCGATTGCTGAAACCCACCCCGGAATTCATGAGCTATACCATCGCCAAGTTCGGGCTGTGGGCTTTTACCCGCACGGCGGCGCAGGCGTTAGGGCCGCAAGGCATTCGTGTGAACGCCATCGGGCCGGGGCCGACCCTGCGAGGTGCCCGTCAGTCACCCGCGCATTTTGCCGGTCAGCGGGCGGCGACTGTTCTTCGCCGGGGATCAGACCCGACAGACATTTGCGCGGCGCTGGGCTATCTGATTGACGCAAGGTCAGTTACGGGCCAGTTGATCTGCGTCGATGGCGGGCAGCATCTGGCCTGGCAGACGCCCGATGTGTTGGGCATCGAGTAACAATAAAACATCGACGGCAGGCTTCTGTGGACGTGAAGCCATCTTGACTTGTCCACTTTGTGCAGTCCCGTCACAATTCTGTCGCGATTCTGCGTGGATTTTCATGGATTTGGTAAAATACATATTTTATCTTAATGAAAATAAGGCCTTAAGTATTTGCACAAAAAATAGGCAATACAGCGAAGCCTGCCGAAAACAAGGAAAATTCATGACGGCAGCGTATTTACCCGCAGAGTTGTCCACAGAAATAGTGGAAAGGTTTCGGCTTGCTGCCAGTCGCGTATCATTGCAGCCGCAATAAGGAATCGCCGTGACCAGGGATGGCCTTCAGGATGACGTTGGGGAAGGTGACGCGCCTCGGTTGACCGGGCACGCTCTGGTTGCCGATTATCTCCGGACTCTGGACAATTCCCCTGGCGTTTACCGGATGCTGAACGACAAGGCCGAGGTGCTTTATGTCGGAAAGGCGCGGGCACTGAAGAAGCGTGTGGCGAATTACGCCAAGCCCAACGGCCATTCCGGCCGCATCTCGCGGATGATCTTTGAAACCGCCTCGATGATGTTTCTAACCACGCGCACGGAAACCGAAGCGCTGCTGCTGGAACAGAACCTGATCAAGCAGCTGAAGCCGCGCTACAATGTGCTGCTGCGGGATGACAAAAGCTTTCCCTCTATCCTCGTCAGCCGCGAACATGCCTTCCCCCAGATCAAGAAGCATCGCGGGGCAAAGACTGAAAAGGGCAACTACTACGGACCCTTTGCCGGGGCGGGTGCTGTCAACCGCACCCTGAACCAGTTGCAGAAGGTTTTCCTGCTGCGGAACTGTTCCGATGCGATGTTTTCCAGTCGCACACGGCCCTGCCTGCTGTATCAGATCAAGCGGTGCGCGGGCCCCTGCGTGGGTCTGATCGCCGAAGCGGATTACGGGGCGCTGGTCGCCGATGCGGAACGCTTTCTTTCCGGGCGGTCAACGCAGGTTCAGGCTGACCTTGCCGCAGACATGACAGCGGCATCCGAAGCGATGGAGTTTGAGCGGGCGGCGGCGCTGCGCGACCGTATCCGTGCGCTGACACAGGTGCAGTCGTCGCAGGGCATCAACCCGCAGGGCGTGGCAGAGGCGGATGTGGTCGCGCTGCACATGGATCAGGGCCAAGCCTGCGTGCAGGTGTTTTTCATCCGCGCCAATCAAAGCTGGGGCAATCGCGATTTCTATCCCCGCACCGGGGCGGGGGCAGAGGCGCCCGAGATCATGGAAGCCTTTCTTGCCCAGTTCTATGATGACAAGGAACCGCCGCGCCTTATCCTGATGTCGCATCCGGTGGAAAACCCCGATCTTATGGCCGAGCTTTTGTCGGACAGGGCAGGGCGCAAGGTGACGCTGGGTGTGCCGCAGCGGGGCGAAAAGCTGGAACTGGTGGAAAACGCGGCCCGCAACGCCCGTGAAAGCCTGGCGCGGCGCATGTCGGAAAGCGCCACGCAGAACAAGTTGCTGGCGGGACTGGCCGATGCATTTGATCTTGATGCGCCACCCCGCCGGATCGAGGTTTACGACAACAGTCATATCCAGGGCACGAATGCGGTGGGCGGCATGATCGTGGCCGGGACCGAAGGTTTCAACAAAAGCCAGTACCGCAAGTTCAACATCCGGTCCGAGGCTGGCGCGAACAGCGACGATTTCGGCATGATGCGGGAGGTTCTGACCCGCCGCTTCGAACGGCTGCTGAAAGAAGACCCAGACCGCAAGACCGATGCCTGGCCCGACCTGCTGCTGATCGATGGCGGCGCGGGGCAGGTTTCCGCCGTGGCCGGGATCATGGCGGAACTGGGTGTCGATGACATTGCCATGATCGGCGTTGCCAAGGGCATAGATCGAGACGCGGGCAAAGAGGAATTCCATCGCCCCGGACAACGCCCCTTTGCCCTGCAAAGGAATGACCCGGTGCTGTATTTCATCCAGCGTCTGCGGGACGAGGCGCATCGCTGGGCCATAGGCGCACACCGGGCCAAGCGGGCCAAGGCCGTGGGCGCAACGCCGCTGGATGAAATCCCCGGCGTGGGCGCGGCACGCAAACGCGCGTTGCTTGCGCACTTCGGATCGGCCAAGGCGGTGTCACGTGCCGGGCTTGCAGATCTTCAGGCGGTGGCGGGGATATCCGAAGGCGTTGCAAAAACCGTCCATGATTTCTTTCACGCCAAAGGGTAGGCGGCAATCCGCACAGGTCGCGGACGGGGCCAGGACGACGCGACGGATCGTTCCGTTTCCCGCGTAGCATGGGGGTAACACGAACAGGAAAGGAAGCCGTCGTGCCCCAAGAGTAATCCCCTGGCAGTTGCCGCCCTCATGCTGGCCGCAGCAAGTGCCGCTGTGCCAGCCGTCGCCCAGACGACAGAGAATACCACGCAACAGACCATTGCCCCGAGCGATGCGCAAAGCGCCGCCCTTGCCAAAGCCGCACAAGACTTTCTGGCGACGCTGACGCCCGAACAGCGCGCTGCAACGGTGTTCGCATTTGACGATCCCGAACAGCGCAGCCGCTGGACCAACTTCCCCGACGGCGCCGTGTTGCAACGGCTTGGCACGCGCTGGGGCGATCTTGATGAAACCCAGCAGTCGGCGCTGATGACGATGCTTGGCGCATTGCTAAGCGAGCGTGGCGTGGCAATGGTGCAAAATCAGATGGATGCCGATGATGTGGTCGCCAGCCAAAGCAGCGGTGAAAGTGACAGTGGCCGACCGCCTGTCAATTTTGGCGGCGATTTCTACTATGTCTCCTTTGTCGGGGAACCTTCTGCTGATGCTCCGTGGATGCTGCAGTTCGGCGGGCACCATCTGGCGATCAACGCCACGGTTGTCGGGCCGGATATCACCCTGTCACCGATCCTGACGGGCGGCGAGCCGCTGCATTTCACACGCAACGGCGAAAATGTCAGTATAACCGGCGAGGAAGTGGACGCCGCTTTTGCCCTGGCCAGCAGCCTGACAGAGGAGCAAAGGGCCGTCGCGGTGATCAGTGACACCCGCATCAACCTGCAACTTGGCCCTGGAGAGGATGGCAAGACATTGCCGCCCGAGGGGCTGCCGGGAAGCGAGATGACGGATGACCGAAAGCGCTGTTCACCGATCTTATCGAGGCGCGGCTTGGCGTGCTGAATGCGGATGACCTTGCCGGGACGATGGCCACGATCACCGAAGATCTGGATCAGACATATCTTGGCTGGTGGGGGCCGATTGTTGCGGGCGAGCCGGCCTATTTTCGCATCACCGGGCCGCGTGTGCTGATCGAATTCTCGCCCGAGGATAATGACGGCGATGCCACCAACCATGCCCACAACATTTATCGCGATCCGGCCAACGAATATGGCGCGGCCTGGATCGCCCTACCCTGAAACAGGACGGGTCTGCCGATACTTTCGGCAAACCCGCATTCGGCTGCTATATTCCGGCGATCACAAACCTGCCTTGGTCCGGCATTTCTGTGCAACCTCGCTGGCCTTTATTGCCAGCGCGCTCATGGTTTCGGCAGCGGGCGAGTTGCCGTTCACCTCCTCAACCTGTTCAGGGGTAAGGCTGGCAAGGGCTGCGGTTCTGATGCAGTTGCCCACGTCGGTTTTTTGCGCATCGGCCGCCCCGCCAGCCTGCCCGACATGCGCTTGAACGATCGATTCCATGATGCCAAGCGGCTTTGCATCCGGATCATAGTCGGCCTGGCAGGTGTGCGGCGGCATCGCCCCCTGGCCACCCATTGCCTTGGCTTGCCGTTCCAGCAGGGTCTTGCATCCCCATTCCCGCGCAGGGCCGGGCATATATTCGTTCAGGCCGATCCAGACTTCCAGATGGTCATTCCCATAGACCCCGCGCTGGGGATCGATTTCGGTCAGGGCCGCAAACTTGTACCAGTCCCAGACGACATAACCCAGCGTGCCCACCAGGATGAGCAGTACGAGCGAAAGAAATTTCTTCAAACCTGATCCCCTTCCGGTCTTTTACGATTGACCATGCGTAACTTTTGCGCCGGCCTGGCAATTCTCTGACGGACAGGCCACCCCTCTTCCCCCGCGCAAACCTATCGGCTACTGCTTGGCCATGACATGGACGATCCCCAACATCCTGACTGTTCTGCGATTGGTCGCAGCGCCCGGCGTTGCGATCATGTTCCTGTACTTCCATCGCCCCTGGGCAGACTGGTTTGCCCTGGCGCTGTTCAGTCTGGCGGCGCTGACCGATTTCATCGATGGCTACCTGGCGCGGTTGTGGAAACAGGAATCCGCCTTTGGCGCGGCGATGGACCCGATTGCCGACAAGGCGATGGTGGTGATCGCGCTGGTCATCATCACCGGCTATTCCGGGATGAATCCCTGGTTGATCCTGCCTGTCACCGTGATCCTGTTCCGCGAAGTTTTTGTTTCTGGCCTGCGCGAGTATCTGGGCGATCAGGCGCGGCTGCTGAAGGTGACCAATCTGGCGAAATGGAAGACCACTGCACAGATGTTCGCAATCGCGGTGCTGTTCCTTGGCACCGGGCTTGAGCACGTCGAGGGCATCGCCCGGCGGGGAATGACGGCCGAACAATATGCAGAAGCAGTCACCGCCGGTCTGGCGGATCCGATCCGCTCCTGCGGGGCGCGGGGCTGTTCCTCGCTTGCAACCATGGTCGGACTGGCACTGATCTGGATCGCGGCGGTCATGACGGCCATTACCGGCTGGGACTATTTCACCAAGGCAATGCCATACCTGCGCGGCAAGAAATGATCGACGTTCTGTATTTCGCTTGGGTGCGGGAACGCATCGGCCTGCCGAAAGAGCGGGTGGAAACCGGTGCTGTGACAGTGAACGATCTGGTTGAGGAGCTGCGCGGACGCGAGGACCGCTATGCAGCGGCCTTTGCCGATATCAGCGCCCTGCGCGTTGCGCTGGATCAGGAACTGGCCGATTTCGATGCGCCGCTGAAAGGCGTACGCGAAGTGGCATTCTTCCCGCCGATGACCGGGGGCTGAACGATGGTGGTCCGTGTCCAGACCGAAACGTTTGACGCTGGCGCGGAACTCGCCTGCTTCACGGCGGGCGCGACGGGGGCGGGCGCAGTTGTCAGCTTCACCGGGATCGTTCGCGATGTGCCGGGCGGCCTGTCGCGGATGGAGATCGAGCACTATCCCGGCATGACCGAACGTGCCATTGCCGGAATGCTGGACAAGGCATCCGCGCGCTGGGGCCTGACCGGCGCCATGGTAATCCACCGCCACGGCACGATGCAGCCGGGCGATCCGATCATGATGGTTGCTACGGCGGCGCCACACCGGGCGGGCGCCTTTGCGGCCGCGGACTTCCTGATGGATTACCTGAAATCGCGGGCGCCGTTCTGGAAAAAGGAATATGGCCCGGCCGGTGCCGAATGGGTTGCAGCCAAGGATGAAGATGAAGACGCACTGGCGCGCTGGCGATAGCCGCCGCCCTATCCCCGTGCCTTGCTGACCCGTTCAATATACTGCCGCAAATCTTCCGCCTCTCGCCTTGCGTCATGCAGGCCGTCCATCGCAGCGCGCAATTCAGCCTCTGTCTGGTTGATCTGGCTGCCCAGTTCGGCCTCGCGCGTGGCCAGATAGGCCAGTGCCTGATCGCGGGTTTCCTCGGCCTCGTGCAGGGACCGGGCCATATGGTCAAGTTCCCCGATATCGGCCTGTGTGACGCGGGTGAAGCGATGCATCAGCCAGCAGGCGAACCAGCCAAGGCCAAAGGCGACGAAAAGGATGATCGCCGTGGCGATGATGAATTCGGTGCGGTTCATTCGCCGTCTCCAGAACCTTGTTCTTGTTCCCCCGTGGCACCGTCGTCAGCCGACTGGGCTTCGGGCGCTGCCCCCCCGGCGGGCGCTTCCGGCTGTTCACCCGTTGCAGGCGGCGGGGTCAAGGTAAATTCGATGCGGCGATTGGATTCGCGTCCGGCTTCGCTGTCGTTGTCAGCGATCGGCACCGCCTCTCCGTAGCCCTTGGCGGTGATGCCCGCCGTCAGCACGCGCCGCTGCATCAGCGCCTGCAAAACCGCCTCGGCCCGCTGCTGCGACAGGTTCAGGTTCATTTCCTCTCGCCCCTGGTCGTCCGTATGTCCGGCGATCTCGATCTGCATTTCGGGGCAGCCTTTCAGGACATTGGCGATTTCGTCGACGGTTTTCAACGCGCCGGAATCGATGGTCGGGGATCCCGGTTCAAAGCTGATCTTTTGTGTCGACAGGATCGTGCCGATGCGCTTCACGCATTCCTCGGGCGTTGGCAGCGCGGCCAGCGGATCAAGCGCGGCATCATAGCGAACCTGAATGCGGAACTCTGCCCCCGGACCCAGCAATTCGGTCAACAGCGCCGAAATCCGGTCGTTCGTCTGCCGGTCACCGCTGGCACCCTCGATGCGCAGCATTTCCGGTTCCACCGTCACGCTGCCCTGCGACACTTCCGCCAGCGCGCCAAGACCGGCCAACACACGGACCGGCCAGCCACGCGGCAGGGCGGTTTCGTTGCGCGTGGCCATATACACCTTTTCCGCCCCGAAACGGGCGCGGGCATAGTTTTCGACAGTCTTGGCCAGTTCGGGGTTAGACAACAGCCCGCGCAGGTCGACACGACCATCCTCGGCCAGGGTTGCGGTGAATTGCGGGGGGCCTTCGCTTGTGCCCGGAACCGGCTTTGGTGTCAGCACAGCTTGCAGGGAAAACACTTCCGGAAGATCGGCATCAAGTTCCCCCACCACGCGGTCGAAATCACGCTGGCTGACGGTTTCCGCAGCAATAAGCGACACATCGGCATCGGCAATGGTGATGCTGCCGCCGCCAAGTTCGGCAAGTGCGCCGATGGCCTGCTCCGCCGCCTCGGCCCACCGGGGCGATGGCGCGCCAAGACCCACAGTGCAGTCGACCGCACCCGTTGCCCCCGCCACCGTGGCGGCGGTCAGGATGCGGGTCCGGGCTTCCTCCGTATCGGCAGAACAGGCGTCGAAACGCGCGCCATCTGCGTCGATCAGGAAGCGCAACATATAGGGAGTGATGACTGGGCGCGGCGCGGTGATGACCACGGTCACCAGAACCCCGTCCGGGGCATCCGCCGCCAGCTTGCGTTCCAGTCGGGCCTTTTCCTCGGCGGAATCGCCGATAGCTGTCAGCGTGACAGCGTTGTGGCGGACCGAGATCTTGGCGCGGGGCAGTTGCGCCAGCGCGTCGATGCCAAAGGCCAGAGCATTTTCCCAGCCGTCTGGCACAGGATAATCTGCGGTTTCCAGCATGTCGGTGACGCCACGCGCGCTGTCGATTGCCGTCACTGCCTCGACCACGGTCTCCTTGCCAACCGATGTCGGCACCAGACCAATCAGAGAAATGCCTTGATCGTTGCTCAGGATTTCCACCACGAAATCCGGCGCTGCGACGGATGCGCCCTCGGCCACCTCGATCGCATCGATCACGCGGGAATCGTCGATCACGCTGCCCGCCACGCTAAGAGCGCGAAACCGCTGTGCCTCGCTTGGGGCAGTGCCCGAAATGCGCAGTTGCAGACCATCCGCCTCGACCGTCGCCCAGGATTGCCCGCCTGTGATGATCGCGGTATTCACCGCTTCGCGCGAGCGGTTTTCAATGATCCGCACCGCCCAGCTTGCCGCTAGCAGCGAAATCGTCGCCGCAAGGACAAAGGCGGCAAGGCCAAGGACACGGGGCGAATATTTCATCCGGACTTCCTTACGGCACCGCAAGCAGCGGTCTGCTGCCGCTCTCCATATGCCCCTGTTGCTCAACCTTCAATCAGGCGAGAAGCCCAAGGGCAAGAAACAGCGTGGTCAAAAGCCCGGCATCGCGGTTCGACCGGAACAGGCGCAGGCAGATTACAGGGTCTTCCGGGTCAAGCCGCTGCACTTGCCAGAACAGGTGCAACCCCAGTGCCCATGCCCCGCAAAGCGCCAACGCCAGCCGCACCGGGCTTGCCTGCGGCAACAGCGCCAGCAGGATCGCCAGCGTCATCAGCGTAACCGTAAGCACCAGAAAGCCGCCCAGCCAACGCTTCGTGTCGGTGCCGAAAAGGCGCGCGGTGGATTTCACCCCGATCAGCGCGTCATCCTCCTTGTCCTGATGGGCATAGATCGTGTCATAGAACAGCGTCCAGGCGATGCCCGACAGATACAGCATGACAGACGGCCATTCGACGCTGCCCCTGTGCATGGCCCAGGCGACCAGCGCGCCCCAGTTAAAGGCCAGTCCCAGAAACACCTGTGGCCACCAGGTAAAGCGCTTTGCAAAAGGATAGATCGCCACCAGCGCCAGCGACCCTACGCCCAGCAGGACCGCAGCCTTGTTGTATGTCAGCAGGATCGCAAAAGCCAAAAGCGCCTGCGCCACCATCCAGACCAGCGCCTGTTTCACACTGACCTGGCCGGACGGCAGCGGACGCGACCGGGTTCGGGCCACCTGCGTGTCGATATGGCGGTCGGTGATGTCGTTCCAGGTGCAACCAGCCCCGCGCATCAGAAAGGCCCCCAGGGCGCAGCCAACCGCGATCCAGATGTCCCACAATCTTGGTGCGTCCGTCAGCGCAGCCAGCAGAACCCCCCACAGGCAGGGGATCAGCAGAAGCCAGGTGCCAATGGGCCGGTCTGCGCGGCTGAGCCGCAAATAGGGTCGCGTGCCGGGCGGGGCGTAGCGATCAACCCAGTTCCCGCCCGGAGCGTCGGAAACGGCACCCGCATTGTCGGCTATGGTCCGGGGATCAGTCATGGCACCGCTTTCCTTGGCTTCGTGTGCCCATTTAGTGCAGATGACCGCACCCACACAATCCGAAGGGGCTGATGGTGCCGCCCCTTGCATCCGCCCGAAAACCGGAGTCTTTGTGGCGCAGGGTGCGACGATCTGTCGTGTGAGGGGTGAATTGTCGTCGTCTGCGAAAATCCGGCTGTATGTGGATCAGCCCCTTGGACCAGGGCTGCCGGTCGCGCTGAATGCCGATCAGGCGCATTACCTGTTTGGCGTGATGCGGCTGGCAGTCAGTGGGCAGGTGCTTCTGTTCAACGGCCGCGATGGCGAGTGGCGGGCCGAAGTGGCAGACGCAGGCAAGCGTCAGGGGACCCTTGCCTGTGTTGAGCAGACCCGTCCCTTGCAACTGCCGCCCGACCTTTGGCTGCTGTTTGCCCCGATCAAGAAGACCCGCACCGACTTCATCGTGGAAAAGGCCGCCGAACTAGGTGCTGCGATGATCCAGCCTGTCCAGACGGATTTCACAAATTCCGAACGCATCCGCCAGGACCGGCTTCAGGCCCATGCGATCGAGGCAGCCGAACAGTGCGGGGGAACCTTCGTGCCAGAGGTCCGCGATCTGCGCCCGCTGTCGGCCATACTGACCGACTGGTCCAAGGATCGTATCCTGTTCTTTGCGGATGAAAGCGAGGTGGGCGGAGGTCCGGCACGGCTGCTGCCACAGGTGGCGCGCGATATGCGCCGTGATGGGCCGGCTGCGATCCTGATCGGACCCGAGGGCGGATTTTCCGATGCCGAGCGGACCAGATTGCGCGGCCTGCCCTTCGTGCAGGTGATCGGTCTTGGGCCGCGCATCCTGCGTGCCGACACGGCGGCGGTTGCGGCGCTAACCCTGTGGCAGGCACATCTGGGGGATTGGTCATGATCCGCCCCGGCATTACCGCTTTCCTTCGCAACCATTTAGAATCCCTGTTTGCTCTGGCCGTGCTGTGTGTGGCGATCTGGACAACATCGCGCGGTGGCTGGATCATGACCGGGGTCGGCTTCGTCGTCGGGCTGGCCGCAACGGGCCTCGCCATCGGTGCCATGCGTCGCGAAAGGTTCCAGCTTGCCCCGAACGCCCCCGGTCTGGTCGAGGTGGACGAAGCCCAGCTCGCCTATTTCGGACCCGACGGCGGCGGATTCGTTTCAATTCGGGAACTGGTCGAAATCCGGCGTGTCGATATCAGGGGGCGCGCGCATTGGCGGCTGAAGCAGGCGGACGGGCAGGCGTTGCTGATTCCCGTCGCTGCGGAAGGAGCGGCCCAGTTGTATGATGCCTTCGTTACGCTTCCCGGCATCGATCTGGGCGCTTTTACCGCCGCGCTGGATGCACCCGGATCGACCGGGCCGCTCTGGCAGCGCGACACGATCATACTAACGGCTGATACCGGGCGAACCGGCGCTTGACTGCCCCTTGACTCGGGCTGCCCGCCAAGTCACCTGTTGCCTTCCGAACGCAAGCCATTGAGGCGGAAATGTCGATCCCACAATCCGGTGGCGGGCCCATCGAACACCCTGACCAGCTTGCGCAATTCATTGCCTCGGGCGAGAAGCCAAGGGAAAAATGGCGCATCGGGACCGAGCATGAAAAATTCGGCTACCTGACCGACACGCTGCAACCATTGCCCTATGACGGGCCGCGATCCATCCGCGCATTGCTGGAAGGGCTGCGCGATCGTTTCAACTGGCAGCCGGTGCTGGAGCAGGACAGGATCATCGGCCTGACCCGTGACGGGGCCAATGTCAGCCTTGAACCGGGCGGACAGTTCGAGCTTTCGGGCGCGCCCGTCCTGCACATCGGGGAAACCGCGGCAGAGCTGGAAAATCATCTGACCGAAGTTCATGCAATTGCCGGGCCGCTGGGCATCGCATTTGCCGGGTTGGGCGCCGCGCCCATCTGGCGGCACGAAGACATGCCGATGATGCCAAAGGGCCGCTACCGTCTGATGACCGATTACATGGGCCGCGTCGGAACCCATGGCACGCAGATGATGTACCGGACGTCTACGGTTCAGGTGAACCTCGATTTCCAGTCCGAAGCCTGCATGGTGAAAAAGCTGCGTGTTGCGCTGGCCCTGCAACCTGTGGCTACCGCGCTGTTTGCGTCATCCCCGTTTTTTGACGGTAAGCCCAATGGTCATCGCAGCTGGCGCAGCCGCATCTGGCGGGGGCTGGATGACAGCCGCACCGGATTGCTGCCTTTCGTGTTCGAAGACGGCATGGGCTATCAGCGCTATGTCGACTGGGTTTTGGATGTGCCGATGTATTTCGTCTATCGGGACGGAAAATACATCAACGCGCTTGGGCAGTCGTTCCGCGATTTCATGAAGGGCCGCCTGCCCGCCCTGCCGGGGGAGGTGCCGACCCTTTCCGACTGGGCCGATCATATGACCACGGTTTTCCCCGAAGCACGCGTGAAGAAGTATATCGAGATGCGCGGGGCGGATGCAGGTGACGTGCCGCATCTGAATGCTTTGCCCGCTTTCTGGGTGGGGCTGATGTATGATGGCACCGCGCTGGATGCGGCCTGGGATCTGGTCAAGGGATGGGATGCCCAGACACGTGAAGGACTGCGCATTGCGGCGTCGGAAAAGGCGCTGGCGGGGGAAGCGTCGGGCATCCGTCTGGCCGACCTTGCCCGCGCTGCTGTCGGCCTTTCCCATGCCGGACTCGTCGCGCGGGGGTATGGAGAGGAGCGTTTTCTCGCACCGCTCGTTGCCTCGCTGGACAGCGGTCAGGTGCAGGCTGACCGGCTGCTTGCCGAATACAGCGGCGAATGGGGCGGCGATCTGACCCGCATCTATCAGGCGACGCGGCTGTAGCGATCAGGTCTTGGCGCCGATTTTTGGCTCTGTTCCGCTGTTCAGGCGGGCGATGTTGGGCCAGTGACGGTAATAGATCAGCGCCGTCATGATGATCAGCAGGAAAAACACCTGACCCTGCCCGGTGAACAGCACCCAGAGCGGCGACAGGGCCGCGGCGATCAGCGCCGCCAGCGACGAATACCGAGTGACGACCGCAACCAGCAGCCAGGTGGCGCAGACCATAAGGCCGATCTGCCAGCTTAGCGCGAGCACGACCCCGATAAAGGTCGCCACACCCTTGCCGCCCCGAAAATTCAGCCAGACGGGAAACAGATGCCCGACAAAGGCCCCCAGCCCGGCCAGTTGTGCGGCATCCTCACCCACCACGGCACGCGCCACCAGCGCGGCGACAGCGCCCTTGCCGCCATCCAGAAGCAATGTCGCCAGCGCAGCCTTCTTGTTGCCGGTGCGCAGGACGTTGGTCGCGCCGATGTTGCCCGAGCCGATCTTGCGCAGGTCGCCCAGGCCAAGCGTCTTGGTCACGATCATGCCAAAAGCGACCGACCCCAGAAGATAGGCCAGCACAAAGACAAGGGCCAGCGTGGCGAAGTCATGTTCTATGGGCGGCATCGCTCAGTCTCCGGTTGCGGCGAAGACCTGTTCGCCACCGACAAAGGTTGCAAGAACCTTACCCTCCATCCGCTGGCCGTCAAAGGGTGTGTTGCGGGATTTGGAGCGGAGCGTGAAACGATCCAGCAGGAATGGCGCATCTGGATCGAACAGCACCAGATCGGCGGGTGCACCCACCGCCAGACGGCCCGAGGGCAGGCCAAGCCGCCGCGCCGGGTTCAGCGACTGCGCGCGGAAAAGCTGCGGCAGGGTCAACGCGCCTGCATGATAAAGCCGCATCGCCGCTGGCAGCAGGGTTTGCAGCCCGACCGCGCCGCTGGCAGCTTCCTCGAACGGCAGGCGCTTGCTTTCCTCGTCCTGCGGGGTGTGCATGGAACAGATGACGTCGATCAGCCCGTCGGCCACCGCCTGCACCATCGCCAGCCGGTCGTCTTCTGACCGGAGCGGCGGTGTCAGCTTGAAGAAGGTGCGGTAATCGCCCACGTCCAGATCATTCAGCGTCAGGTGGTGGATCGAAATCCCGGCCGTCACATCCAGCCCGTTCTTCTTCGCCCGTTCCAGCGCGGGCAGGGTGCGGGCCGATGTGACCTGATCGGCGTGGTAACGCACGCCGGTCATCTCAACCAGCGCCATGTCACGATCAAACCCCATGCGTTCAGCCATCGGGGAGACCCCCGGCAGGCCACGAAGCGAGGCGAATTTGCCAGAGGTGACGGCAGCACCGCCCGACAGGCCGGGGTCTTGCGGGTGGCCGATCACCAGCGCGTTCAGGCTGCGGGCGTAGGACAGCGCGCGCGACAGCACCTTGGTGTCGCCGGTGACATGATCACAATCGGTGAAAGCCAGCGCGCCCGCATCGAGCAAAAAGCCGATCTCGGTCATCTCGCGCCCGGCCCGCGCCTTGGTCAGCGCCGCCATGTGCCGGATGCGGACGGGCGATGCCTCTGCCGCGCGGCGGGTGACGAATTCCAGCAGTTCCGGCGTGTCGATGGCAGGCAGCGTATCGGGCCGCGCCACGATGGTGGTGACGCCCCCGGCGGCGGCGGCAAGACCGGCGGAGCGGAAGGATTCCTTGTGCCGCTCCCCCGGTTCGCCGACCTTGACCCCGATGTCGACGATGCCGGGGGCAAGGCATTTGCCGCCGCAGTCGATGACACGGGCGGATTTCGGGGCGGGCGCGTTGAGGGCGGCGATGGTGCCGTTTTCGATGAGGACGGAGCCGGGGGCGTCGGTGAGCGCTTCCGGGTCGATCAGACGGGCGTTGGTGAGGAGGAGGGTCATTGGGCTGCCAGCCATGCGCGATGGGAGATTTCGAAGACTTCCTGCACGCTTGGACCTGCCAACCTGTTGGGGATCGGCAATATGCCTCGGTCACCACCAAGAATATATCGCTTCCATGAGAACGGGCGCTTCGCTCGCAACCTCAGACAGACGTTCGCACGGCTCCACATTTTCCGTTCCATCGCAAGAATAGGATCAGAAACAAGTTGGCCATGCTCGAGCAGTATCGGACTCTCACTTGTCCTCCAGCCGAAGTCGTCAATCAAATTATTGCCGACGAACCGTAGTGCTCTTTCATTGGTCAGTACAAAATGCGTCTTGGCACTGCGGAGCCATAGAACAAAGAAATAGGGACCGATAAGCAGGCCAAGCACCGCCAATACGCCTGAATGCTCGCTATGTGTATGAACGGCAAAAAACACTATAGCTACTCCAATCGCCGCAATGATGGCGGTCACGCGAAGAGTCTTGAGACTTTCGGTGCGGGATGGCCGAGGTACATACAGAAGGACACGTTCAGTTGTGGTCAGAACGCTCGAAGGGAAATCTGCGACGAAGTCCTTCACACCACCACCCCCGCCGCCTTCGCCCCTCGCTCCGCTTTCAAGTTCCGCGCGAGCAAATCCATGCAGGCCATGCGCACGGCGACGCCCATTTCGACCTGCTCCTGGATGACCGAACGGTTGATGTCGTCGGCGATTTCGCCATCGATCTCCACCCCCCGGTTCATGGGCCCCGGGTGCATCACGATGGCGTCGGGCTTGGCATGGGCCAGCTTCTCGGCATCCAGACCGAAGCGGTGGAAATATTCACGCTCCGACGGGATGAAACCGCCGTCCATCCGTTCCTTCTGAAGCCGCAGCATCATCACCACATCGGCACCGTCCAGCCCCGCCGCCATGTCGTCGTACAACTCGCAGCCGAACTCCTGCACCCCCGCCGGCATCAGCGTGGGTGGCGCCACCAGGCGGATGCGGTTTTCCATCTTGCCCAGCAGGATCAGGTTCGACCGCGCCACGCGGGAATGGGCGATGTCGCCGCAAATCGCCACGGTCAGTCGCTGAATCCGGCCCTTGGCGCGGCGGATGGTCAGCGCATCCAGAAGCGCCTGCGTCGGGTGTTCGTGCCGCCCGTCGCCCGCGTTCAGAACCGCGCAATTCACTTTCGAAGCCAGCAGGTTCACCGCGCCCGACGCGCCATGCCGCACCACCAGCAGGTCGGGGTGCATGGCGTTCAGCGTCAGCGCGGTGTCGATGAGGGTTTCGCCCTTTTTCACCGACGACTGCGCCACCGACATGTTCATCACATCCGCGCCCAAGCGTTTGCCCGCCAGTTCAAAGCTGGCCTGCGTGCGGGTGGAGTTTTCGAAGAACATGTTGATCTGGGTCATGCCTTCCAGCGCGCCGGCGCGTTTCACCGTGCGGCGGTTCAGGTCGACATAGGTATCTGCAAGATCAAGGATGGTGCGGATTTCATCGGGGGCCAGATGTTCGATCCCCAGAAGATGGCGTGCGCGAAAGCTCATCGGCGGCCCCTGACCATGATGCCGCGCTTATGGCAAATGGGGGCGGGGCGGGCAACGGGTTTCGGGGCTATCTTTGCGGGTCTTGATAGCTATGCCGGTTGCCGTTGGGGTCAGTGACGTTCCAGCCCGCGCGCGTGGCTTCCAGATAGGCGGGGCCAATGGGAACCTTGCCGTGGCCGCCGGGAATGTCGAGCACGTAGGTGGGCAGCGCCGTGCCCGACAGGCGACGCTTGAGTTCCGCCATGATCGCCTGTCCTTCGGCGATCGTGGTGCGGAAATGGCCCGCCCCCCGCGCAAGGTCGCAATGATGCAGGTAATAGGGCTTCACCCGCGCCCGGATCAGCGCGCGGAACAGGGTTTCCAGCGCATCGGCGCTGTCGTTGACGCCGCGCAGCAGCACGGTCTGCGACAGAAGCGGAATACCGGCCCGGTTCAGGCGCGACAGGGCTTCCAGCGCGGCGGGGGTCAGTTCCTGCGCGTGGTTGGTGTGGATCACCACCCAAGGCGCGGGGTGCAGGTTCAGCGCATCCACCAACGCAGTCGTGATCCGGTCCGGGGCCACCACCGGCACGCGGGTGTGAACGCGCAGCACCTCGACATGCTTTATCGCGGCAAGGCGGGTGACGATGTCGGCAATGCGGCGGGAGGACAGGCTGAACGGATCGCCCCCGGTCAGGATGATTTCGCGGATCGCGGGGGTGCGGGCGATGGCATCCAGCGCTTGCGCAAGCTGTGTTTCCGGCAGCGGGCCGGATGCCCCCACCGTTTCGCGGCGAAAGCAGAAGCGGCAATAAACCTCACACGCCTGCGTCACGGCAAGGATGGCACGGTCGGGGTAGCGGTGCGTCAGCCCCGGCGCGATTTCATGGGTGCGGTCGCCGATCGGGTCGTGCAGTTCCTCGGGGCCGATGCTTCGTTCCGCCGCCGTAGGCAGGAACTGCCGGGCAACAGGATCGTCCGGGTTGGCGATTGCGCCACGCATGGCGGGGGACAGCCGGATGCGGAAAGTCTCCGCCACATCTTCAAGCCCAGCATCCTGCGCCACCAGCCCCGCCGCCTTCAGCGCGGACAGGGTGGTCAGGGCCTTGGGTGTTGTGGGCGGGGCAACCGTCATGGCGAGGCGTCATAGGGGATGCAGAGCGAAAGGCAAAGGGCTTTGCTTGCTGTTGTCCACCCCCAGCCCTAGGTTTGCCTTATGGGAATCGCAGTGGATCAGATAGGTGCGCGCACGGCGCTTGCCCTGCTGGAGTGGCAGGTTGAATGCGGTGTGACCGATGCGCTGGAAGATGCGCCGGTGGATCGCTATGCGCTGCCTGTAAGCACGGCGCGTGTCGATGCGAGAGCGTCGGCGGTTGTTGCGGATCGTCCTGCTCCCGCGCCGCCCAAGACCATGCCATCCGCCCCCTCTGCCGATCCTGTTGCCGAAGCGGAAGCATTGGCGGCGCGGGCTGGCACGCTTGAGGAACTCGCCGGTTTGCAATCCGCTTTCGCCCATTGCGAGCTGAAGAACGGCGCGCGGTCGTTTGTCTTTGCCGATGGCAACCCGCAGGCGCGCGTGATGATTGTGGGCGAGGCGCCCGGCCGGGAGGAGGACATCGCAGGCAAGCCGTTTGTCGGTGCGGCGGGGCAGCTTCTGGACAGGATGTTTGCCGCCATCGGCTTGGCGCGCACATCCCCCGCGCCGGAAAATGCGCTTTACATCACCAACATCCTGCCATGGCGACCTCCGGGAAACCGCGATCCGGAACCGGCGGAAATGGCGATGATGAAGCCGTTTGTGCTGCGCCATATCGCGCTGATAGACCCCGATCTGCTTGTGTTCATGGGCAACACGCCCTGCGCCGCACTGTTGGGCACGCGTGGCATCCTGAAGCTGCGCGGCAACTGGCGGCAGGTGGCAGGGATCGATGCGATGCCGATGACGCACCCGGCCTATCTGCTGCGCAATCCGATCGCGAAGAGAGAGGCCTGGGCCGATCTGCTGGCGATCCGCGCAAGACTGGACACTTCGAGGGGTGGGGCATGAGTGTGCGCGAATTCATTCCGGTCCGCATCGCGGTTCTGACGCTGTCGGATACGCGCGGCCCCGCCGAGGACCGATCCGGCGATACGCTCGTGGAACGGCTGACGGCAGCCGGGCATATGCTGGCCGCGCGCGATATCCTGCCCGATGACCGTGCCACGATTGCCGCAAAGCTGCGGGAATGGGTGGCCGATCCCGGCGTTGATGTGGTGCTGACCACCGGCGGTACCGGGCTGACCGGTCGGGATGTCACGGTGGAAGCGCATCGCGATGTCTATGAGAAGGAAATCGAGGCCTTTGGCACAATCTTTGCCATTGTGTCGATGGGCAAGATCGGGACAAGCGCGGTGCAAAGCCGCGCCTGTGCGGGTGTGGCCGGGGGCACCTATCTGTTTGCGCTGCCGGGCAGCCCGGGTGCCTGCCGCGACGCATGGGATGAAATTCTGTCGAAGCAGCTCGACTATCGGCACATGCCCTGCAACTTTGTGGAAATCCTGCCAAGGCTGGAAGAACACAAGCGCCGGAAATAACGCTATCCCGCCGGACATCCCAGGATTTCGACGGAATCGCCGCTGCCGATCACGGTGATCCGCACCCCTCCCCGGTCCAGCGCAAACGGCTGGCCGTCGGGTGGAACCATATCGGCAGTGGCAACAAGCAGGCCCTGTTCGCGCCTTGTATGTGGCGTAGAAACCCAGATGGCCGGATCGCTGGCTTCGATCACAGCAACCTCCTCCCCGGCAAGGTCGGGCAGGTCTATGCTTGCCGTCACCCGCAGTCCGTCCGAAATAGGTTCTACCGCACAGCTTATCCCGCGCAATCCGGCGGACTTGCCGCTGCGCGGCTGGCTGTCCAGCGCACGCATGATCGCCGGATCCGATGGACCACCAACGGGCAAATCGGCCCGGAGCCGCAGGGCAACGGGCACACAGATATCCTTGCACACCCCCATGTCGATGGCAGCTTCGACGGCGATAGGGGCGCCCGGATCGCGCGCCGTCAACCGCACCGGCAGGACCACATCACCGTCATAGCCCAGCGTCTGCATGCCGTTCTGGATGAACACGCGGGGCCGGGGCCAGTGATAGGCCACCGCTTTAAGGTTACCGGACCCTTCGAAAGCGAAACGTGGCGGGATGCCTGCCTCTCCCGGTGCGCGCCAATAGGTGTGCCAGCCAGACTCCATCTTCAGGTGCAATGCGGCAATATGTGTGCCGTCGTCATTGCGCCAGCCCGGCAGCAGACGTGCTTCGGCAATGCCATCCGGCAGCGCATCCTGCGCCGCAGCAGGAAGGAAATGACCCGGCAGGGCAGCCAGCAGGAACAGGGCGATGATCAATTTCATGTTTGAAGCATAAGCGATGGACAGCCGGTGAAAAGTAACAAACCGGCGACGAACCGGTATGGCGGTGGCATCGCACTTGAATGGCGGCCCGCGCAGGGGCACATTTGGTTCATGATGCAGGCGTACGACAACCTTGATCTGACCGGTAAGGTCCTTATTGCCATGCCGGGTATGGACGACCCGCGCTTTGAACGAAGCGTTATCTATATGTGCGCGCATTCCGAAGGCGGCGCGCTGGGTCTGATCATCAACAAGCCCCGTCCTGACATGCCATTGACCGAACTTCTGGCGCAGATGGAGATTCCGACCGATGCTGTTGACACCATGGCAGTGGCGCGGTTTGGCGGCCCGGTGGAACCCGGTCGCGGTTTTGTGCTGCACAGCCCTGACTACTCGCCCGGTCCGGGCACGCTGAGCGTCGACATGCAGTTTTCGATGACAGCGACGGCTGACATCCTGCATGCCATCGGCGCGGGGCAGGGACCGGCCCGTTACATCCTGGCGCTGGGCTATGCCGGCTGGGCGCCGGGGCAACTGGAAACGGAAATCATGCAGAACGGCTGGCTGACTGCGGATGCCAGCGAGGATCTGATCTTTGGCAGTGCGGATTCCGGCAAGTGGGAAGCCGCGCTGCGCACGCTGGGCATCGACCCTTTGGCACTGTCGCCCGCAGCAGGGCATGCGTGAACTGGTCGGTCATCCCCTTGGGGCTGACGCACGGCGCAGGCGGTCGTTGATCGCAAGACCCAGTCCGTGCAGCGGCACGGGGGCCACCGCAATCCTGCCGTTTGGTCCGGCAAGATCATCGGCCTGACGCAAATGGCGGAACAGGTTAGCCGCTGCCTCAACCAGATCGCCATTCACCGACAGGTTCAGCGCTGCCGGAAACATCGCGTGGCCGAAACCTATGAACACCTCGCCCACATCAGTTTGCACGGCGTTCATGCGCAGACGGGCGCGGGGCGCATAATGCGATGCAAGCTGCCCCGGGGCTTGTGGCAGTGCAGGGTCTGCAGGGCGGGGAAGTCTTGTGCCAAGGCAGTCCTCGATCGCCTCGACAGGCAGACCACCGGGGCGCAGCAGGGCGGGTGCCCCGTCAAGGCCGACAATCGTCGACTCCACCCCTACGGCGCAGGCGCCGCCATCGATCACGGCATCGACCCGGTCGCCCAGCCAAGCAGTCACATGCGCGGCTTCCGTCGGGCTGACGCGCCCCGACGGATTGGCCGAAGGGGCCGCAACAGGAATGCCCGCCGCAGCCAGAAGCCGCGCGGCAAGCGGATGCGCGGGCACCCTCAGCGCCACAGAGGTATTTCCCGCTGTCACCAGTTCGGACAACCCGGCATCGCGCCGCAGCGGCAGCACCAGCGTTAGCGGCCCCGGCCAGAAAGCTGCCGCCAGCCGTTCGGCATGGTCATCCAGATGTGCATAGGTCGCCGCGGCGCCAGGTGTAGCCAGATGGACGATCAAGGGATTGAACGCCGGCCGGTTCTTGGCTGCATAGATCCGTGCCACGGCCCGGTCATCGCGGGCGTCCGCGCCCAGCCCATAGACGGTCTCGGTCGGAAAAGCGACGAGGCAACCGCCACGCAGCAGCTCTGCGCCGCGTGCGATGCCCTGGTCATCGTCGTGCAAAAGTTCGGCGTGGCGGTGTGTGCTGTTCATGACCGAGTGACGCTGCGTCAGGGTTGAAGAGCCGGGTTCATGGGATAGCGTTCGGCTGCCGCTTTGGCGGGAAGGGACTGTGCGCTTGATAGGCCGCCCCGCCCGCGAATCCAAGGCATCAATGAGGTTGCCATGCCCTATCAGGCCCCGGTTTCGGAACTTCGCTTTCTGCTGGACCATGTCGTTGGCTATGGCGCGGTTGCCACCACCGACCGCTACGCCGAGGCGACCCCCGACCTGACGGAGGCGATCCTGACCGAAGCCGGTCGGCTGTGCGACGATGTTCTTGCCCCGCTGCAACGCGCGGGCGACCTGCACCCGGCGCGGATGGAAAACGGTATTGTGCGCGCCAGTCCGGGTTATGCCGAAGGATATGCGGCGATCCGGGACGGGGGCTGGGTTGCCATTGCCGCCGATTCAAAACACGGCGGCATGGGTCTGCCGCTGACGCTGGGCATGGCGGTCAACGACATGATGGCGGGGGCGTGCCTGTCGTT